>NZ_JAUORC010000004.1:0-208573 GCF_030547465.1 Shewanella sp. 5_MG-2023 | reverse complement strand
AAACGCGGTGCCATAAGCGCGAGTAGCCAGGATATTCTCAATAGATTGAATATTCCTGCTGAAAACTGGTTAAAAATCACTACTGAGTTTGGTGCATTATTTAAAGGAGCTGTAGGGGCGTTACCTGCATTAACTGAATATTGTGAACATTTAGAGCGTAAACGACGACAAGGCGCAGCTAACTGTCAGCGCTGGTTGTGCGCTTAATAAATCATTTCTTAATTTAAAATAACAGCATTTCCCACTTGATTGATATCAAGCTTTTCTGCTGTGTTTGATTTAGTTTATGAGTGAATTTTGGTGATTAATGATGAAATATTCAGTCCTTTGGCAGGAATAATCCCATCAGTAAATGATTGTTGGTGTTAGCAACTTAAAATGAAAAGCGTTATGTTATAACTTCAAAATAATGGGTGGCTATGTATTTTTTATGTATTTTTTTAACAATTTCATATTTTAATTTATACTTATTTAGAAAAGGGTTGGAGCCAGCCAGTCGAGCACTGGCTCCGAGGAGCAAAGCAAGCTTGATGGGGGAGCCTGCTTCTTGATGAAGAGTTACAGCTTAAATTTATAGTAAACGTAGAAGCGAGTATCAGTAAGGTCATCAGCTTCGGCGTAATTGACAATTGCATGTCTAGCGCGAACACTGAGACCATCGACATATTGTGCTAAATCATAGGTAATCGAGAAATCTGTTTCGTCAATATCTGTTGCGCTATTACCATCAACTTGATAATTGGCGTAGTTAACATAAGCGCTGACACCACTTAATACTGAGTCCTCGTTAAATCGATAACCAAGTTGAGCGCCATAAGCTTCTTCTCCAGCTCGAGCTGATTGATGAACTTGTTGAATAATGACTTTGTCGTCACCAAATGGCGCAACTACAAAGCCATCGCCAGTTTTCACGTACTTAACCGTGGCGTCAAAGCCATTCCATTTTGTACCTAAATGGAAGCCGGCTTGGTAGGTGTCAAAATTAGCCTCTGTGGCATCTAGGTTGCCAATTGAGTCTTGCTTTAAATACGATGGCTTAAAGTACCATTCAGTCGCTCCAAACTGCTTACTTATGTCGAATTTGAGGTGATACTGACTGTATACATCTTCCATGGAGTAGTACCACAGGCTTGTTTTAGCTTTAACGACATCAGTTGGAATGGTGTAGTTCGCACCTACAGCAATCATTGGGTTGTCATCAAAGTCAATATTAGCAACATTGTTGCCATTACGTTGCATCTCACCTTTTACTCCGTCAGCAACAGACACGAACTCTTCGTTAGTCCAGCCCATGTAGTCAGTAATGTACAGTGCAGACAGTTTTAGGTTATCGAAAGACGTATTCTCAACACTGACTCCGCGATAAGTAAAAGGTATTGCGCGCAATGGGAATGGATTCATCATCGGCGTACGTAGCTCTTGAGCACCAATTCTGATGTTAGTGTCGTACCAATTACCATTCACAAAGTATTCTTGTAGGCGGTTAACTGATTGACGCTCAGTCACCATACCTGGCGCGCCGCCACCAACTAAACCATAAAGTCCATCATTGGTTTCCCAAATTGGGTTTGCTGAAGCAAACGAGCCGCCAAAGCTAATGCCGTTTGACTCGCCGGAGCGTAAATAGAATAGCCCGCCCAAACTGGTATCACGGCGATCGGTAGCCTCACCATCAAAGTCTCTCTGAAAATCAAATAGCTGGAACTGCCCCTTAAAGCTGCCGTCTTTGAATATATTTTCTAATGGCTCAGCAGCAAAGGCAGGGTTTACTGCCAAACAAGCTGCGACAATAGGTAGTAATTTAGTTTTCATAACTGTAATCCTTGTTATATTTAGATACTTGGTTTTTAACCAAACCTTATGGCGTAACTAAATCAAATCGTAAATGACAACTGCCACAGTAGTTCACAGACTCTTCGTGTTGTTTGTGGCAATAGTTACAGTTAGTTTCTGTACCGAAATGGCGATTTTCATGTGGGTTGGTAATAGGGTGATCAGCCGTTGTTTTAGCTAGCTCCGCAGTGTCATGACACTCGATACACGTCGTCATGCGTACTTCTTCTTTCATGCCACTAATATGGCAGTCTTTACAAACTAAGCCTGCATCTTTATGCGTTGCTTCAAGTAACTGCGAATCCGCAGCGATTGCTCCCGTTGTAAACAAGCTGAAAGCAAGAGATAACACGATTTTGTGAAGTGTTAGTTTTTTCATAGTTTTAGTCCATTATTTCATTTTGAAGGCGCCCAAATATCAGGCATCAACTTTGTTATTCATTAGTGAGTTACAGCTTGGCTACGTACTTACCAGTCAAATAGCCTTCCGTGTAACAACGGCCTAAAGACAAGCCAAATACAGTAAGTGGGTAATCAACACCACCATAGAAACCGCCAGCCATATTGCCGGTAACGAATAAGCCACCAATAGGATTGCCATCCGCATTGAGTGCTTGTTGATTTACGTCAACTAACATGCCTGAGGTGATGGCGGAGATGCGCATACGGCGGTGAATGCCATAGAATGGGGCTTTGAGTACTGGGGCGAGACGATTAGATGGCTTACCAAAATCATCATCTTGGCCTTTTTTGCATAACTCGTTATAACGCTCAACATTGGCTTTAAAGGTTTTTGGATCGCAACCTAATTTGACCGCAAGCTCTTCTAATGTATTTGCTTTGAAAGTATTGACTTGCGATGCATACACGCCTTTCTTTTCAGTTGGGTCTTCTGGCATGTACTTTTTAATTTCTTCAGGTGACCATAATTTGCCAGGCCAGTCTTTGGCGTCAGTCATATAGTTAGAGTCAAAAATCTGCGAGTAGTAGCCAGCGTCTTCTGCGGTGCGCAAGTAGTTATTCATTAGTGACATATCTACCGTTTCGTTGACAAAGCGCTTACCTTGGCGATTGACTGCTAGGAATGGCATGTCACACATAGAGGCAGGTCCTGCATCAAAATCGTGTAGCATTTTGGTATGACCGATTGGCTCAATGACGCCGCCAGCCCAATAAACCATATTGAAACCGTCACCAGTACGATCCATTTGCTTGCGCTCAAAGTGTTTTAAGTCTGGAATGAAGAAATCACACATGGCTTTGTTGTTCTGGTAATCACCTGCAGATACAATCACACCTTTTCTAGCCATAAACTTGTGGTATGAACCGTCACGGTTTTGGGCAATAACACCGATAACTTTGCCAGACGCATCTTGGATTAATTGATTCGCGGGGGTGTTGAAGAAAAATTTAACCCCAGCTTTTTCAGCTGTCTTAGCAAGATCACGCATGCCATCGCCTGTGGTGTAAGGCTTAGGGCCACAGAAAGAAGTCACAAAGTTCAGTTTATATTCTGTGAGGCCACGAATACCATGTTGAGGACCTGTGCCCTGATCGACAATGCTACCACCCCCTTTTTTGGTCCGATCAATGACCCAAGAAACTGCCTCTCCTGAGTTATAGGCCCACTTTCTTAGTAATGCTGGGTTGGCACGGTGTGCACTGTCACTTAATAATCTATTGACTAGTGCTTCTACACCCGCTTTATCACAGTTTTTTATATCAAGGCCGGAACCAGTATTGCCCTGAGAAACCACAATGGCTTGCTTTTGAATTACGGCGACTTTTGCACCACTTTCAGCTGCAGATAAAGCTGCTGGCACACCTGAAGCCCCGGCGCCGACAACTACAACATCAAATGTTTGTGTAGAGGATATTTGGCTATCTTTAATGGCTTTAGGTCTCGGCATGAAATCTAATGTTGCGCCGCCATCGCTACTTTTCGCTAAGTTTTGGTTGTCGACAGTCTCAGCAAATGCACTAGTACCCGTTAAGCCAGCAAATGCTACTGCACCGGTTCCCATAGTCGCGCGGGATAAAAAGCTTCGGCGAGATATACCATTTTGCAGTACATTTTTTGTGTATTGATCCATGACCTTAGTTTCAGGTGATTTATTTTTACTCATTTCATGCTCCTTTGCCCTGCGAACAAGATTGACGCTAATTACCGTTTGTTCTGCTTTAAACTCCGCAAGGTTATCTATTTTCTTGTTATATAAAGTGAGAACGTGGCTGTGTGACGTTGCTCTGCCATCATGCTCTTACAATCATCAAACGTATGACATTTGATTTGTCAAATGTATGATATTTAAAATTGGCTGTACACGGAAAAAGTGCCAAGCTGTAAAAACCATCACATATTTAGTTTTTTTCACGCGGAGTTCACAAAAGTCATCAGTAGTTTAAGGAGTTGCTGCCTGCATGTTGCTTTATTGAAAAATCAGCGCTAGGAGCATTGGGGAAAATAAATGCAGGGAATTAATCGAGAAGCTACAACTAATATACGTATGTGGTAGAATTGTGATCTATCTACTTTGAGGATGTATTTTGACCCCTTTCCAACCTGTCAAACAAGTAAAGGCTTCTGAAGAAGTTTTCAATCAACTAAAGTCGGCTATTTTTAATGGGCAATACCTCACTGGTGAAAAGCTCCCTTCAGAACGCGAACTCATTGAATCTTTTTGTGTTAGTCGAACAGTAGTGAGAGAGTCGATTAAGGCTTTAGAAGCCAGTGGCTTAGTGCAAATTAAGCAAGGCGCTACTGGTGGAGCCTTTGTTAAGGAGCTGACTTTTGAAAGACTGACTTCGGCGACTAAAGATTTGTTCTTTATGAATCAAATGACGTTTAGCGAAATTTGTGAAGCAAGGCTAAACATTGAACCAATGGTTGCTCGCTTGGCTGCAGAAAACTGTACAGAAGAATTCGCTGAAAAGCTCAGGTTAGCCTGCTCGAAGGAAAATGACTCATTGGCATATCCTGAAACGATAATGTTAAGAACCCATGTTCATTATTTACTCGCTGATATGTGTAACAACCGCTATTTGACCGCGATCGTAAAATCTATGATTCAACTAGTTGGAAAAATTACCGAAGAATTTCAACCAAGTACTGATCAGATTCACCCTGCGGGTCTTCATAATGTTATTGTTGAGGCAGTCATTGCTGGTGATGGCGCTAAAGCAGAGCGTGAAATGTATCTTCACCTTAAATATTTTTTAAATATTACTCAAGAAATTGAACAGCAATATAGAGAAAAAACACGTATATAAACTTAAGTTGTTAATTTACATGTCAAGTTGACCTCCATGTGGGCTTAACCAAAACCAACAACATCCATGTTTAACTGCCAGTTCTAATTAACATGGCCACCCACTCCAAGTGGCTGAATATCTAACGATCTCCTTTGCTTTCAATCAGTGGGTGCCGTTAAGGTGAGCGTAGGCTTAATCTCATCCCCCAACTTGAACATTCAAAAAAGCCCTAATCTTTGCAAGATCAGGGCTTATTGATTGAGTGACTACATAAACACAGAGCCAGTATTAACGCTAAAGATTAACCTGCTTTAGCTTGGATCCTGTATGCATGTAACAAAGGCTCTGTATAACCAGAAGGTTGCGATTTACCTTTAAATATAAGGTCGCAAGCCGCTTTAAAGGCTATGCCGTCAAAGTTAGGTGCCATATTAATGTACAGTGGATCGCCTGCATTTTGAGCATCTACCACAGCAGCCATTTTTTTCAGTGCCGCCATCACTTCTTCTTCACTGCATAAGCCATGTTCAAGCCAATTAGCTAAGTATTGCGACGAGATCCGCAAAGTCGCTCTGTCTTCCATTAAACCTACATTATTAATATCAGGCACTTTCGAGCAACCGACGCCTTGGTCAATCCAGCGCACCACATAGCCCAGTATACCCTGAGCATTATTTTCTAGCTCAAAGGTAATTTGTTGCTGGGTTAATGTTGTCGTGTCATCAAGCAATGGAATCGTCAACAAGTCATCGATGCTAGCACGCTTACGATGCTTAAGTTGCTGTTGAACTTCCGCCACATTTATTTGATGATAATGGATAGAATGCAGTACGGCACCATTGGGCGATGGTACCCAAGCCGTGTTTGCCCCCGCTTTTGGGTGAGCCACTTTTTGTTCTAGCATGGCAGCCATTTCATCTGGCATCGGCCACATACCCTTACCAATCTGAGAGCGACCTTGTAAGCCACATTCAAGTCCAATATCGACATTCCAGTCTTCATAAGCCTTAATCCATTTTTGCTGCTTCATCACAGATTTGGGGACAAAGGCGCCCGCTAACATTGAGGTATGGAGTTCGTCACCAGTACGGTCAAGAAAGCCGGTATTAATAAAGACAACGCGCTGTTGCGCGACCCTGATACACTCTTTTAAGTTGAGTGTGGTTCTGCGCTCTTCATCCATAATGCCGACTTTAATGGTATTACGGGGGAGGTTGAGTGCATCTTCTATCTTGGTAAATAAGTCACAAGTAAATTGCACTTCTTCTGGGCCATGCATTTTAGGTTTGACAATATTCACTGATCCTTTGCGGCTATTACTGCGACCATTATTGTTACCTTTAAGGTCATGCATAGCGGCAAGCACAGTGATCATGCCATCCAATATTCCTTCTGGTACTTCATTGCCATGTTTATCTAGTACGGCATCAATCGTCATCAAGTGGCCAACATTACGTACAAAGAGTAAGCTTCTGCCGGGTAACGTTACGGTGTTAGCGTCTGTACTAGCATTAACATTAGCAGCGGTATAAACCCTATCATCATTAAGCTCTCTAAGGATTTGTTTACCATTTTTAGTCAGTGAGGCAGCTAAGTTACCTTGCATCAAACCTAACCAATTGCGATAAACTTCAACTTTGTCTTCAGCATCAACCGCCGCAACAGAGTCTTCGCAATCCATAATGGTGGTAACAGCGGCTTCAACTAACAAGTCTTTTACGCCAGCACTATCGCTGCTGCCAATAACACTGTCTGGATCAATTTGGATCTCAATATGCAAACCATTATTAACCAGCAAAATCGCACTGGGCGCATCTGCACTACCTTGGTAACCGACACACTTTTGTGCTTGGGTTAAGCTTGTGATTGTGCCATCAGTTAACTGCATACGTAGTTGGCCTGCATCAATATAATACCGCGTTACATCAGCATGGCTGCCTTGCACTAATGGGGCTGCGGTATCTAAGTGATGTTTTGCAAATGCGATAACTTTATTGCCCCTTATGGGGTTGTACTGTTTGGTCAGCTCGGCGCCGTCTTGTTGTGATATGGCATCAGTACCATATAGCGCATCATATAAACTGCCCCAACGTGCATTGGCGGCGTTAAGGGCAAAACGTGCATTTTTTACTGGCACAACTAATTGTGGCCCAGCTTGCGCTGCAATTTCATGATCGACATTTTCAGTGCTAATTTGAAAATCGTCACCCTCAGGCACTAGGTAGCCGATTTCGGATAGAAAAGCTTTGTATTGGTCTGGGTTAACGTCTTTAGCTGGGTGCTTTGTATGCCATTGATCAATTTGTTGCTGCAATTGCTGCCTTTTTTCTAACAAGGCCACATTAATGGGAGCAAATTCGGTAATGATGTCCTCAAATTTTGCCCAGAAAGTTGCTGAATCAATGCCTGTACCTGGACAAATGTCACTATCGACCAGTTGCCACAATGCTTGTGCTACTTGTAATCCACCTACTTGAATACGTGCTGTCATGTTTATCCCTACCTTTAATTCCTGTGCGCTGAACTTAAAAACCACTCAAATCTATTATTAATCGTTAATTCGCAGCAAGACTTTACTCTATATCAAATTAAGCTTATTTATCCAATTTATACTTGTTATCACCAATATTCGTCAAATCTATGGTAAATCACCCTTTTTTGGTTAATTTGCAACGTATCAGTAATTAAAAATCAAAATAACAACAAGATTAAACGTCGCCTCTATTTATTTCATCTGCCGTTTTAGTGATTAATTGGCGCATCCATTGATGTGCTGGATTATGTTGAAGCAAGGGGCTCCAAGCCATAGTTAATGCAATGGGTGGAATAATAAATGGCGGCGGAACAATACTCACCCGATCATTATTGTTGTGATGACGAGCCATCTTACTTGGTATGGTTGCGATCAAATCCTGTTGCTCAGCCAACAAACACGCGGCTTGGTAATGGCGAGTAAAAACCGTGATTTGCCGTTTTACGCCAATTCGAGTTAATGCTTCATCCACCCAACCTAAGCGCTGAACATCAGCAGGATCCATCCCTACACCAACGCCCATTCCGGTTTTACTCACCCACACGTGTTTGGCTTGCAAATAACTGTCTAAAGAAAACTTGTGTAAAACTGGATTCGTCTTACTAATCAAGCAGCTGAAGTCGTCATTCCACAAAACTTTCTGGTGAAATGATTGCGGAATAGTGTCGAATCGATTGATCACCATATCGACTCTTCCTTGTTCTACATCAGGGAAACTGACATCACTTGGGGTCATGATGTCTAAAATAATGTTGGGTGCTTGAGTCCGAAGCTTTGCAATTAGCGGAGGTAGTAAGGTCGCTTCAGCATAATCACTAGCCATGACTCGAAAGACTTTGTCACTTTCTTGTGGGTCAAATTTGGCGCGAGGCTGTACGGCTTTTTCTAGCCCGATAATCAAGGTACTGATTATGGGTTGCAACTCTTTAGCACGTTCTGTCGGCGTCATGCCCTGACTGGTGCGAATAAGTAAGGGATCATCAAACAAGGTTCTTAAGCGTTTTAGGCCGTTACTCATTGCAGGCTGGCTAATACCAAGTTGGTCAGCTGCTTTAGTTACATTTCTTTCACGTAGCAAAACATCTAAATAAACAAGGAGGTTCAAGTCGATACGAGATACATTCATAATATGAATACCGAAAATAGTAAGTATAAATTAGACTTATTTAACCAAATCTAACTATTATTTTCAACGTAATCATTTGCCGCTAATCAATTTGTTAAAGGAATATACACATGACTAACTACAGAAGTAATATCGATGAAGCTGCTACCTTGATTAATTCAGAAGGTAGTGCATGGAATGCCATCAACCCAGAATCAGTCGCTCGTATGCGTCTACAGAACCGTTTCCAAACTGGGTTAGACATCGCAAAGTACACTGCTAAGATTATGCGTGAAGACATGGATAACTACGATAAAGATTCATCGCAGTACACTCAGTCTCTAGGTTGCTGGCATGGTTTTATTGGCCAACAAAAAATGATCTCTATTAAAAAGCATCTTTTAACCACCAAACGTCGTTACTTATACCTTTCAGGTTGGATGGTTGCAGCACTGCGCAGTGAGTTTGGCCCATTACCTGACCAATCTATGCATGAAAAGACCTCTGTCGCTGCGTTAATTAAAGAGCTGTACACTTTTCTGCGTCAAGCTGACGCACGTGAATTGGGTGGCCTGTTCAGCCAATTAGATAATGCCAGCGAGTCAGAAAAAGCGGCGATTCAAGACAAAATTAATAACTTCGAAACCCATGTTGTACCGATTATTGCTGATATTGACGCAGGTTTTGGTAACGAAGAAGCCACTTACTTGATGGCAAAGCAGATGATTGAAGCCGGTGCTTGTTGTATTCAATTAGAAAACCAAGTGTCTGATGTTAAACAGTGTGGCCACCAAGACGGTAAAGTGACCGTGCCCCATGTTGAATTTCTAGCGAAAATTAATGCGGTTCGTTATGCCTTTTTAGAATTGGGTATTGATGACGGTGTGATTGTTGCCCGTACCGATTCACTAGGTGCTGGTCTAACACAAAAAATTGCCGTAACCAATGAAGCTGGTGACTTAGGTGATAAATACAATAGTTTCCTTGAAGTGGAAGCGGTTGATGCAGCAACACTTAAAAATGGCGATGTGGTATTCCAACAAGGTGGAAAGTTGGTAAAACCTGCTCGTCTACCCAATGGCTTATTTAAGTTCCGTGCGGGTACGGGTGAAGAGCGTTGTGTACTTGATTGTATTACTTCACTGCAAAATGGTGCTGACTTACTGTGGATTGAAACTGAAAAGCCTCATGTATCTCAAATCGGCGGCATGGTTAACGAAATCCGTAAAGTAATACCAAACGCAAAGCTTGTGTATAACAACTCACCATCGTTTAACTGGACACTTAACTTCCGTCAGCAAGTATTTGATGCAATGCAAGCAGCAGGACAAGATGTTTCAGCTTACAACCGCGATCAATTGATGAGTGTTGATTACGATACAACTGAGCTTGCTATTCAAGCTGATGAAAAAATTCGTACTTTCCAAGCTGATGCTGCACGTGAAGCGGGTATTTTCCATCACCTTATCACGCTACCAACGTATCATACCGCAGCACTATCAACTGATAACTTGGCTAAAGAGTACTTCGGTGACCAAGGCATGTTGGGTTATGTTGCTAATGTTCAACGTAAGGAAATCCGTCAAGGTATTGCCTGTGTTAAACACCAAAACATGGCAGGTTCTGATATGGGTGATGCACATAAAGAGTACTTCTCTGGTGACCAAGCGCTTAAAGCGTCAGGTAAAGACAACACAATGAACCAGTTTTAACGACTCGTTTTACAAACGATAGCAAGTGTTAAACTCGCTATCGTTTACACCAAAAAGCCTGAAGTATCGCTTCAGGCTTTTTTTATATTTTAATTTCCCGAACTAAATCACTTGGGTCAGTCTCTGAAAATAACATGGGCAGCCATGATTAATGGCTTGTTGCCGTTTCAGGGCTTAAGGCAATGTATTTATTTCTGCCACTGTTTTTCGCCATGTAACATGCATCATCTGCTCGTTGAATAAGTTTGTTAATATCTTCGTTTTTATCCCACTGGGTAATGCCGATTGAAAGGGTATTTACTCTGTCCATTGATGCAATTTTGAGCGCTCTGCAATTTTCTAGGATACGGTTAGCTAATGTGAACGAATCAGTTAACGATTGCCCTGTAAGGACAACGACAAACTCTTCTCCTCCAAAGCGAGAAATAACATCTTCAAGCCTAAGGGTCTTTTTAAGCATACTTGCTATCGCCACAAGTAGTTTATCTCCGATATTATGCCCCCAATTATCATTAACCGATTTGAAAAAATCTAAATCAATAAAGAACAGGGTTATCTCCATGTTTTGTCGTTTGGCTAACGACAACCTGGGATTCATGATGTCAAAAAATGCTCGTCGGTTTAGCAAGGATGTCAGCGGGTCTTCACGTGCGATTTTTTCTATGTCTTTGTGGGCTTTAATAAGTTGCCGTTTTTCGCGACGAAGCTGAAAATTGAGTTGCGCCATTAGATTACTAAGACTGCTAATTTCTTCAATTAGCTTTTCATCTTTTAGCTCCAATATTTCAGCAATACAATAGAACGAGGACTCCATTTTACGAAACGAACATAAAAGCCCTTCACCTTTTGTGGTTTTAAGTAGTTGCGGATCTGAGTCAAGGTCTATTATTTGTGTCACTCGAGGGGCACCGACAAAAAATTCATGCCAATTGTTTGTTTCAGATAGAAAAATAGCAAACAGTATGCGAAAGCCCCGGTTGTAACTGATTAATGTGCCATCGTAAGCAAACTCAGCGATAGCCAATACGTGCGAATTTTCTGCGATATCTATTGCAAGTTCACTGGGGATATTCATTAAGCTAACCAGGTGTTGAGCTTTTGAATCGCTTCTTTGTAATCGCTGGTGATGAAATCGGCTTTAAGCACTTCTTGCGGTTCATGGAAAAAAGACAGCGCTTGACCGCCTACAATGGTTTTAATATTTGGGTATAAGGCGTCGATTTCTTGGAGGAGCTCTCGAGCCCTTTTGATATTGTAAGGCATGGTAACGCTGATGATTACGGCTTTAGGTGACTCATTTGTAATATAATCAAGAATGGCATCTTTAGGTGCGTCGGCACCAAGATAGGTTGTATCCCATTCATTTGCTTCTAACGCTGTGGCAACCATCCATGAGCCAATTTGGTGTTGTTCAGATGCCGCGCAAGTTACCAATATCTTTGGTTTAGTTATTTCTGGAAGGTCTAGGTGCATTAGCAGCCCAGTGAGCACACGATTGGTAATGGCTGTGGCTAAATGTTCGGTGGATACTGATACGTCACCATTTTGCCAAAGCAAACCTATTTGATAGAGAGCGGGCTGAGCCTCATTATTAAAAAAACGCTCAAAGTCTTCCCATGTAGTGACTTTATTGAATGCATAGCTGTAGGCGTTACGGTGATCACCTGTAATAATATAGTGGAGAAAGGGGTTATCCATTGCAATAAACTCTTCTTCTCGGTTGCCTTTTATTAGGCTACAGCACTCATCATGGGCCCTAAGCATCCAATCGTATATTTGCACTAATTGTGCAGCCTCAATTGGTGGAATTGTCTTTAAAATCAATTGCTGCCATTTTTCTAGTTCTTCTTTAAAGTAGAGAAATGGCACCCCTTGAGAATGATAAGCCTGATAGACCCAGGGAAGTGCTTTCACTAAAGCGGTTCCATCACGGGATTCAATAACCTGGGAGATAAACCCAAGGTGGTTGCGGTGATTATTGATTAATAAGTCCAGCGAATTGCCATTTAAAAAACGACTTTGCTCGGGCTTTGAAATCCAGCGATTAATTTCTACCAGCATTTCTTCACCGAATTGACAATATGCATTAATGGCATTGTCAGTCACTGTGGCAAGTAGTGTATTGAGTTTTTGGCTATCCATAGTTAGTCCTCAATTGAACAGATACAAATTGAACTTATGCGCGAGGTTAAAAGTCGACAAAACCTAATGCTATTATAGTCATAATAAAGCTCATTGCTGGTTATCATTAAAGCAAAAGTAGTAAAAAATTAGGCAAGTTTAAGTGATGACTGTGCCTTTGTTTGAAATGCGTTGATGAGATAACTGAGGGCCTTTAGCGCCGCAAGTCGGTGTTGGTAAATGCTTCAACTTAGCAAGCACCTTGCTGACTTATAGGCTAACACTTGACCTTTAACCATTACTGCTAATTTACAGTTATCCCCCCATATTTAATTCAACAATAACTGATATTATTGGTTTTTTTCAATATTTAATTGTGGTTTATGTGATTTTTTAGAGTCAATATAAGCGCTTATGGGTAAGCCATTTGTTACTGGCGCTTGACGCTGAAAGCTTGCCTTATGGCGGCTATTAACACCATAGGGCAAGATTTTATCGCTGAGGACTATTTATTTAGCACAAATTGATCAATTTGATTTTGGGCTAAGGCTTGATCCATGGTGCCCTTTAGCAGTTTGTACATCAAAATCGAGGCATCAATCTCAGTTTTACGGTTAGTTAAACTTTCAATATTCAGCCCTAATGGAATATTAAGCGGTATAACCGCGGCTAAAATTTTCAGCAGGTTACTGTGATTAATCTTAATTGACTCATACAGAGGATCTTCTGCCGACAAAATACGCTGGCTGGTAGCTTCGGGTACCGACACACCTAACCAGTTGATAAATTCTAAGGTTTTAGCACTGCCGCAAGGTGAAAATGTCAGGATGATGCGATTAGGCTTGATATTGTTTAACGCACATTCTTTGGCGTAGCTGGTTAACATATCAATGGTTGCTTGGGCGTTATACACCGCCTGAGTGATGTAGTATTCACAGCCTTGGTTTGATTTACCTAACAGGCGAATATGTTCATTTTTTTTACTTAAATGGCGCTCTGCAATGGCCACGCCACCAAGGTAGAACGCTTGAGAGTGTGCCGCTAATACGCGGTAAGCGTCATTTAATGGTAATGAACTTGCAACCTGAGTCGATGGCGATCCCACTAATACCAAGTCTCTGACATTATTTTGATACCAAGCGCGGGACAACCACTCACTAAAGCCCTGTTCATCAAGACCGGCAACGCTCTTATAAGCAATAACTGGCTTGCCTGACTTTTGATTGATTAGCTGAGCGTAAGTACCAGAGTCATGAGTGGCTTTAAAGGGAAAAGGCCTTGGGGTATCAATGCGGCTGGTTTCATCCTGAATATCGTAGATGATCAAACCATCAAAGTTTATCTCATCAAGGCGAGCTAACAATTTATCAGCGATAATACTGACCGATTCAAAATCAGTATCGATTTTTGGTGGGGTTGTACCAATAAAATAGATCCCACGGTGATGATCGGATGAACGCTGTTTTAATGATTTTTTCATGTTTAGCCGTCTAGATGGATATTATCTCCATTGTGTCTTAAATTTTGACCCTTGTTAAGGCCGAAAAAGGGTATTTTTTGAAATAATTAATAACCACTTAAATTAGTCGGCGATAAGTTTTAACTCAGATGATTTTATCTGTCTGTGGGTTTGAATATAGAGCAAGCAGAGTCACATTTCCCCTATTAGTTGTGGTTAATGTACTTGGCTGAGGAGGTGACTTTATTGAGTTATCGCTGCGCCGTTTAATGCCGCAATTCTGGCATCGGTTGATAAATTGATGAATTTAGGTGCGGCAGTAACCGCTAGAATGGCAAGAATAATGATAACGACTACGAGCTCAATTAAGGTAAAACCCTTATTATGGTTAAGCGCCATGGCTCAAAAATCCATTTATTCAGTTTATTATTTGGCAGCGATGTTATTTCAAATGGGCTGCTACCCCTACTTATCTACTTGAATAAAAGGTTTTTTATTTATAAGAGTTTAGTATTTTTGACCTCCCTTTAATGAGCCTGTGACATAGTGTCGCAGTTTGTTGGTTTTAAGTTGAAACCTGTTCTGGTTAATTTATAAATGTCCGCACAAATATTATAGGTTTGTCATAGGACTGTTTATGTACCACTCTAAATTGATGATTTCTATCGCTGTCGCTTTAGGTTTTTTACCCACTTCCTTCGTTCAAGCCACTGAGGCTAATCCCACAGACACTCAGGCTGTTGAAACCACCCAAGAAAAAAAACACAAGCAGCACTGCGATAATAAAAGCTGTGATGACTACCTTGTGGTGACAGGGGAGTTAATGCGCGATCCTGCCAAAGTTGTCACCGATCCCAAAAAGCCCAGATTACCGCTGCCCGCTTATGACGGTGCAGGTTACTTAAAAACCATCCCCGGTTTTAGTATCGCCAGAAAAGGCGGCGCAGGTGGCGACCCTTCTTTAAGAGGCATGGGCGGTTCACGCATCAGTATTGTTGATGATGGCCAGCATGTTTATGGCACCTGTGGCGGACGTATGGATCCGCCAACAGCTTATATTTATCCAGAAGCCTATGATGCCATTACAGTGATTAAAGGCCCACAAACAGTAAAATATGGCCCAGTAGGTTCCGCAGGGACGGTATTATTTGAAAAAGATCGCCATAGCTTTAGTGAGAAAAGCCTTGAAGGTCGCGCCAGCGTAACCGGTGGCAGTTTTGGCCGTGAAGATTACTTAGTCGAAATAAAAGCAGGTACTGAAACCCATTACATTGATTTTGATGCTAATAAGTCTAAAAGCGATCATTATCAAGACGGTGATGGCACCACCATTCAATCCCTTTATGACCGTAATAATTACAATTTTGCTTTAGGTTGGACCCCCGACGAGTCAACCGTGGTTGAGCTTGCTTATGGCAGCTCAAGCGGTGAGGCTGAGTACGCTGACAGAACCAATAAAGCTCGTGTGATCGATAATGAAAATGTCACCTTTCTGCTGCAAAAGGATGTTGATTTTTACTGGCTGAATAATATTGATTTTCAGTTATATAGTAATGAAAACGATCACGTTATGGATCAGTTTGACCGCGGCGTAAATGCAGGCACTAATGTCAGACGAAAAACCGCAGGTGGTCATTTATGGTTTGATATTTCAGCCAATGAAAAATGGGAAACCATTGTCGGGCTTGACTATATGGACAGTAAGCACAAAGGACGCAGCATCAATCAAGCAGAAGATAATGGCCTAGATGATTTATTAGCAAAACCCTTTATGCAGGACATGGCTTATATCAATACCGGCTTATTTGTTGAATCAAGTTATCAGCTTAACCAAGGTAAAATCTTGACGGGGCTAAGAATGGATCAATGGCAAACCAGTTTATATGTGGCCCAGCAAGGCAGCCGTGATGATGACTTATTCAGTGGCTTTGTTCGCTACGAGTTTGAGACTGATAAAAGCCAATATTATATTGGCGGCGGCCATGCCCAACGTATTCCTGACTATTGGGAGTTCATGAAGGCAGACAATAATGATTTGTCACTTAAGGCATTTGATTTAGATGCTGAAAAAACCACCCAGCTTGATGTTGGCTGGATTTATCAAGACGATATTGAAATATCCACGGCGTTTTATTACGGCAAAGTGGCAGACTACATCTTAATTGATGCTAATACTGCCAAGACCGCAGCTTACAATATTGATGCAACGATTTGGGGCGGCGAATTAGGCCTGCTATATCCATTTACTGATCAATGGTCGGCGCAAACCACCGTCAGTTATAGCCATGGTGAGAATGACACTGACAATACACCACTAGGGCAAATATCCCCTTTAGAGGGTCGTATTTCAGTGAATTATGAAGCTGAAAATTGGACCGCTGGGTTATTTTGGCGGATGGTTGCGGCGCAAGATAGAGTCGCAATTGGTCAAGGTAATATCTCAGGACAAGATCTGGCTGAAAGCAGTGGTTTTGGCACATTGGCCATCAATGGCTCTTGGAAGCATGATGATATTTTAGTGAGTTTTGGTATTGAGAACTTATTTGATATTACCTATGCCGAACATGTTAGTCGCTCTGGAGCGGGTAATGACATTCCTGGTAGTTCACCACTATTTCAAGTTAATGAGCCGGGTCGAACCGCTTGGGTAAAACTTGATTACAATTTTTAATAAAAACCGGCAGGCTTGTTACATTTAATAAGCCTGCATCATTGCCCACTTTGGGTGAAACCTCTGCTTTAATGCCTGATACAGCCGCCGACAAACTTGTCCCTAGCTGCAATACATTGCTTTTACTCACATAACCTATGTAAAGCTATGCAAAGTTACCCTTTGGCAGTTTTCTTTATAAAGTGATCTAATTAAAATCAATCACGTAACATCTAAATAATATTAAATCATATTAAATAATAATAAACGAAAATGGATTTCCAGTTAATGAAAACACGCTATACGCTAGTGGCGGTTGCAACTTCGCTATTCATTTTATCTGCCTGCAGCAGTTCATCCTATCTTGACGAGTCTTTGGTTAAACCTGAGCTGCCTGCGTCGTGGCATACCGACGCCAAATCATTAAAAGACAATCAAAGTTGGGTAACACCAATCGCTACCGATCAGTTATTAGAACTTATCAGTATTGGCCTGAACACCAACCAGCAGTTAATTCAGTTAGCTCTTGAAGTCGAGGTTAACAAGCAGCAGCTTAATGTCAGTGATGCCAGCTTTTGGCCAGAGTTAAGCTTATCGGCTAATAGTGCTAGAGGGGGAAATAGTGATGCAACGTCTAGCTCCAATAGTCTTAGTCTTGATGTTAGCTATGAGCTAGATATTTGGGGCAAGTTATCCGATAGCGCTAAAGCCTCAAAACTGAATTTACTCACTGCTGAGGCCAATTATCAGCAAGCAAGGGATGCACTGGTTGCTGATGTGGTGATTGCCTACTACAAGGTAGTGACCTCAACAGAGCTCGTTAAGCTATTTGAGCGTCGCACCGAAAATGCCAAACTTAATTTTGACATCATTGAGTCGGGTTACCTGCAAGGGTTAAACACCGCGCTGGATGTGTATTTAACTCAAAATGAGTTTCACAGTGAAAACTCAAACCTGTTGGCACAGCGCAGTCAGCGCAATAAAGATATTAGAACCTTAGAGCGCTTATTAGGCGGCTATCCAGCAGGTAAATTACTGATAGATGAAACACTGCCGCTATTGCCACAAGGGATTAAAATTGGCGTCCCCAGCGAGCTCGTTAAACGTAAACCACAACTGCAAGCCGCTTGGTATCAGTTGCTCGCTCAAGATGCCGTCGTGGCCTTTACTCAAAAGCAGCGTTATCCAGCCTTACGTTTAGGGGCTGATATTGGCACCGCCAGTAATGATATTGCTAACTTATTAAGTGGTGATTACAGTTCATGGTCAGTATTTGCCGGTATTACCGCACCGATTTTTAACGCCGGTCGCTTAAAGTCACAAACCGAGCAGCAAAAGCTGAAATTAAAGCAGCAAGAGCAGCAGTATTTAAATACTTTGTTTAGTGCCTTTGAGCTAGTTGAAAACAACCTTGATCTTGATGCCAGTTTGCAGCAGCAATATCGCTCAACTTTACAAGCGCAAGACAATGCCCTCCAAGCTGAAACCCTATCATTTGAGCAATACCAAATCGGCCTTGTCAGCTATACCACAGTACTGGATGCCCAAAATCGTGCCTTTGTGGCCCAAAGTTCGGTTATCAGCTTAAAAAACCAAATCATTGCCAACCGTATCGGATTACACCTTGCTTTAGGTGGCGATTTAGATGCCAGTGTGACAGAAGAAGAAAAATATGATGAATAAGAAATACCTGATCCCAGTAAGCATTGTTGCGGTTGCGGTTGCCACTATTATGGTGATTACCTCAAACCCACCTACCACTAAGCGTGGCAAACCGATGGCTGTAGCTGCCATGTCGGTTGAAACTCAGGTGCTTAAGCCGCAAGATTATCAAATTCAGGTGAGCAGTTTTGGGGTGGTAAAACCGCGCACCCAAAGCTCGTTAGTGACGCAGGCTTCAGGTCAAATTCTATCTATTAGCCCCAACTTTCGTGAAGGTGGTTTTTTTGAAACTGGCGAAGTGTTAGTTGAGCTTGATGATAGAGATTATCAAGCTGAAGTTAAAATTGCTGAAGCTGGGTTAATGTTGGCTAGGCAACAATTATTAGAAGAACAAGCACGTACTAATCAAGCCTTAGCAGATTGGCAGCGCCTGAGTAATGGCCGCGAGCCGACATCGCTGGTGTTGCGTGAGCCGCAATTAGCTGCAGCGCGAGCGGCAATGCTATCTAACCAAGCGAAACTTGAACAAGCCAACTTGGCCTTGGAACGTACCCAAGTTGTTGCCCCCTTTTCTGGGCGAATTTTAGAAAAACATGTTGATGTAGGCCGGGTGGTTTCGACCAATAGTCAGCTGGCAACGATTTACGCCACCGATTATGTGGAAATACGTTTACCAATCAATAACAGTGATTTAGCACTGGTAGAACTACCTGAGCAAGGTAAGTCTGTGGTGGCTAAAGTGAGTTTTGAGTCTGACTTAATAGGCCTGCAAAAATGGGAAGGGCAGTTGATTCGCACCGAAGGTGCAATCGATAGTAACTCGCAGCAGTTGTATGTGGTGGCGCAAATTGATGATCCATTTGATTATCAAGCTAATCAGCAAATGCCACTGAAAATTGGTCAATACCTGACAGCCAATATTGCCGGTAAAAAGCTGAGCCAAGCGATCGTAATCCCGACTAAAGCAATCTATCAAGGTAGCTATGTGTATGTGGTTAATGATGGCAAGTTATTACGCAGAGAAGTGACCATTAGATGGCAAAACAGCCAAGATTCGGTAGTTAGAACAGGTTTGAAAAGTGGCGATGAACTGGTTATTACCTCCCTTGGACAAGTGAGTTCAGGCACCCCTGTCACTGTTGTTGGCGCAACGAATAAAGTTAAACCACAGCGAGGCCCAAGAGGTGAGGGCAGAGCCGATGGCAAGTCTCGCAGTAAGCCTGATGGCGAGCGTAAAACCAAACCTGCTAGTAAAGAGGAGTCACAGCCATGATTGCTTGGTTTGCTAAAAATCACGTAGCGGCCAATTTATTAATGTTGTTGCTGCTGGTATTAGGTTTAGGTTCACTGTCAACGCAGATCCCACTTGAAGTGTTTCCGACAGTTGAGTCTGAAAGGATCTCTGTTCGAGTATCGCTTCGTGGCGCGACCCCTGAAGATGTTGAAAAGGGGGTAACAATTCGTATTGAAGAGGCGGTGCAAGACCTTGAAGGTATAGAAAAAATCACTTCTAGCTCTTCAGAGGCATCATCGCAGGTCACCATTGAAGTTGACAGTGGTTACGACCCCCGAGAAATGCTAGCGGACATTAAAAGCCGCGTCGATGCCATTAACACCTTTCCGGTTGATGCCGAAAAACCTGTCATTGCCCTTGCCCAGCGTAAGCGTGAAGTCATCGCAGTAACGGTAACCGGCAAATATAGCGAAAAAGAAACCATCGAGTTTGCTGAAGTGGTGCGCGATGAATTGTTGCGCCTAGAGGGTGTCACCCAACTAGATTTAAGCGGGGTGCGTAACTATGAAGTGTCATTAGCCTTATCGCAAAACAAATTACGCCAGTACAACTTAACTCTGAGTGAAGTATCACGGGCGATTAATGCCTCTAGTACTGATATCTCTGCGGGTAATTTAAAAACTCAGGGTGGCGACATTTTACTGCGCTCTAAAGGCCAAGCTTATTACAAAGATGAGTTTGCCAATATTGCCATTAAATCTGCCGCTGACGGCACCATTATTCGTTTAGGCGATATTGCAAATGTGGTTGATGGCTTTGAAGAAACCCCTGTAAGAACTCGCTTTAATGGTCAACAAGCAGCATTTATCGATGTGTATCGTATTGGTCAGCAAAGCGCGATTGATGTGGCTGATAAAGTGAAAGACTACATTGATTCTCGTCAGGCAACCTTGCCTGAAGGCTATGGCCTTAGCTATTGGGATGACGATTCTGAAATCGTTAAAAACCGTATTGCTACCCTAACAGGCAGTGCGCTGCAGGGCGGCATACTTGTGTTGCTATTACTGACATTGTTTTTACGTCCTTCAATCGCCATATGGGTATTTATTGGTATTCCAGTTTCGTTTATGGGCGCATTCATTGTGATGCCATTTTTTGATGTGTCGTTAAACGTCATCAGCCTGTTTGGTTTTATCTTGGTATTGGGGATTGTGGTCGATGACGCCATTGTCACTGGCGAGAATATTTACACCCACCTTAAGACTGCGCCCAATGGCGAGCAAGCGGCGATTCTTGGTACCCAAGAAGTGGCCGCGCCAGTGACCTTTGGCATCTTAACCACAGTGACCGCTTTCTTACCTATGTTGTTTATCGAAGGCACTCGCGGGGCGATATTTGGTCAAATTGCGATAGTGGTGATCCCAGTATTATTGTTTTCGTTAATCGAATCTAAGTTTGTGCTACCCGCTCACCTTAAATATATTAAGATGCGCAGCGAGAAGGAAAATTATAATAAGTTTGAGATTTTTCAGCAAAAGTTTGCTGATGGATTTGAACGAGCAATCATTCAGTTCTATCAACCATTTTTACGCATAGCGCTAAAGCATAAAACCGCCACCTTGAGCTTATTTCTCAGTGTGTTGTTAGTGATAGCGGCACTGTTGGCCACGGGGTGGACTAAGTTTACCTTCTTCCCGCGCATTCCCAGTGAAACCGTCAGGCTTAACTTGACCATGCCAGCGGGTACCCCATTTGAAGTGACCAATGGCCATATCATTAGCATTGCTGCAAAAGCGGAGGCGCTGCAAGAAAAGTATCGTGATGAAGAAACCGGTGAAAGCGTGATCATTAATATTTTGGCCACAACGGGTGGTCGCGGCGGTAGCTCAAATGCAGGTGGGGTTCGTTTTGAAATAACCCCAGCAGAGAAGCGTGAATCAGATATTACCTCTAGGCAACTATTAACTGAATGGCGTAAAAGTGTTGGTGAAATTCCTGGGGCTGAGTCAGTGACTTACCGCGCTGAAATTGGCCGAAGCTCTGATCCTATTGATGTGCAGCTCAGTGCAAACTCCCTTGATACCTTACGTGAGATTGCCGATCAGGTTAAACAGCATTTAAAAACTTACCCGACAGTATTTGATATTGCCGACAGTTTATCTAACGGTAAAGAAGAGCTGCTAATTGAGTTAACCGAGCAAGGTAAAGCGCTAGGGCTCACTCGACAGGAAGTATCAAGTCAAATAAGAAGCTTTTATTTTGGCTCAGAAGTGCAGCGCATCCAGCGTGGCCGTGATGATGTGCGAGTAATGCTGCGCTTGCCGCTAGATGAACGTCAGTCATTAGATGACCTTAAAAAGGTCCTGATTACCACCAGTCAGGGCGCGCAAGTGCCGCTTGGTCATGTGGCTAAAATGACCTCAGGTAAGAGCCCATCAAGTATTCAACGCATCGATCGTTATCGGGTGTTAAATGTCACTGCCGACGTGGATAAAGACAATACCAATATGACTGTGTTGCAAGCAGATCTTAAGGTGTACCTTGATGGTTTAGTGCAGCAATACCCTGGAGTAAGGCACTCACTTGAAGGCGAAGCTCGTGAACAGCGAGACAGCTTTGGGTCGTTGCAATGGGGCTTAGTGTTTGTGTTGTTTATGATTTATAGCCTACTCGCAATTCCGTTTAAGTCTTACATTCAGCCATTAATTGTGATGAGCGTGATCCCCTTTGGCTTAATTGGCGCAGTACTAGGTCATTGGTTAATGGGCTCGCCACTGACCATTTTCAGTATATTGGGGATGTTGGCGCTAGTGGGCGTTGTGGTCAATGACTCGCTAGTGCTGGTAGACTTTATTAATAAAAAACGTGCAGATGGAATGGCATTAGCGGAGGCGGTATTAACCGCAGGTGCAAAACGTTTTAGACCGGTTATGCTCACCAGTTTGACCACGTTTATCGGCCTAATGCCGCTATTATTAGAGAAGTCGACCCAAGCGCAGTTCTTAATTCCAATGGCGATATCATTGGGCTTTGGGATTATCTTTGCCACCTTTATCACCTTGATTTTGGTTCCGGTAAATTACCTTGTGGTTGAGCGCTTAAAGGGCAATAAAGTTGATAATGCCAGTCTAGATCAAGAGTTTGAAAATAGCTTTGGCGCTGCTAAGGTTAAGGTATAGCTCAGGTTATAATTCAGTGGCGATTTTAATCGCAAAATATAGCGTTGCCAGTAATGAAATGCCCTGCTGGCGACGCTTTAAGCGTGATAAATGTGTCGGCCTAAAAAGTTCAAAACATTTATCACGAGATAAAAAACAAAAGGAAAAACAAAAATTATTGCAGCAGAAACGCTTAATATGAAGGTAATTGATAGCGATTAGTGATTTTTCGATGTTTGGTTGCATCTCAAGATAATCAGCAAATCAGGCATTCATACAATCAGGTAATCAGCCAATTATATAATCAGATATTTATACAGTCAGCAAATCAGGCATTTATACAATCAGGCATTTATACAATCAGCTTATTGGTGTTAGCCTAAATTCAATTACTGCAAATACTCTTACTGCTAACCTGCAAGCTTGGTGACCTGTTTTATTTTCTCGATAAGAACATGCTTTTCAAATGGTTTTGCCAAATAATCATCCATTCCTGATTCATAACATTTCTCAATATCTTGATCCAGTACACTGGCGGTAAGTGCAATGATTGGCAGCCGTTGCACAGATGGGTTTATTTGCTCCCACTCTCTGATTTTTTGGGTGGCAGTAAAACCATCCATAATGGGCATCATACAATCCATTAAGATTGCATCAAATATTTTGCCATCACTAATAAAATCAAACGCCTCAAGCCCATTATTAGCAATTACGAAGTTATAGCCCGCTTGCTTGACTAGCACTGAGGCGACCTTTTGATTAACGAGGTTATCTTCGACAATCAAAATCATGCCGTGAATGGTGCGTGGTTGTTCTTGCTTATCAATACCATCATTGGCGGCTTTTTTTTCAGCTGGGGTGACTTTGTTGCGCAGAGTACGACTTTCGATGCCATTACGAATGGCATCGCTAAAGCGCCTGCCAAGCAGTGGTATGGTGATAGAGGCGTCAATGTTATCTAATGTTCGCTGCTCAGAAGGGCTATTAATGGCAATGGAAAAACTATCTTGCAGCATGAGTAATTCGGGTAATGCTTTTAAAGCCTCTCGGTTCATTGAGGCATTATCAATAAATAACAGATCAAACTTTTGCTTATCCTGTAACAAGTCAAACGGTGATGGGTAACGGTAATTTATGCTAAATTCATGTTTACTACAGGCAGCATCAATAGCATCAATAATATCATTATTACTGGAAATAATTGCCGTAGTCAGGTGTTTAAACTCGTCTCTTTTAGGCTGCTCTTTGGTAATGATGCGGGCTTTAAGTTCAACGCTGAAACAACTGCCTTTACCTTTTTCTGAGCTAACTTTTATATCGCCGCCCATTAACCCCACTAGCTGTTTACAAATTGCCAGCCCAAGCCCTGTACCACCAAATTCACGAGTGATGGTGCCATCCTCTTGGATAAAAGGTGAAAAGATTTGTTGTTGATTTTCTTCTTTAATACCAATACCGCTATCGTATATTTTAATTTTCATATTGGCATAGTTAGCTTCGTCGTAATCGCAGCTCACAGCGACTTTAATAAAGCCGTTATTGGTAAATTTAACTGCATTTGACAGAAGGTTCATTAATACTTGGCGCATTCTATGTTCGTCAAGTGATACTAGGTGAGGCATATGTTCAGGGATTTCAATTTTAAGGTCGAGTTGCTTTTCAACGACTTTAGCTAACACCATAGTGAGGGTGTCATAGATGACCTCGGTAATATTGGTGTCGTTGTAAGCAATAGACAGGTTACCCGACTCAATTTTAGAAAGATCCAGAATATCGTTAATCAATAGTAATAAGGTATGTGAGGATGTTTCTATGGTTTGCAGGTACTCATTTTGCAAAGGAGTTAACCTTGTGCCTGACATTATCTCCGACATGCCAATAATGCCATTTAACGGTGTTCTAATCTCATGGGACATATTGGCCAAAAAAGAACTTTTGGCTTGGTTAGCTCTTTCTGCATCTGATTTTGCTTGCAAGATTTTGGCATCATTTAAAAAGCGTTCATGAATTAGGTTATTGAGCTTTTTAGAGAAGTAGCTTAATTCATCTTTACCACTTTCGTTTATCTTATTTGAGTAATCATGTGTTTTTTCAATTTTTGACATGGTTTTAATCACATGATGCAGATACTTTAGAATGCGGCGGTAAAGGTTTGCGCCAATGGTGCCAATAGTAACGAGCGATATTAGCAATGCAACGCAGAACATAATAATAAGCTGTTTAGACTTTGCTATTTCAGAGTGAATATTGGTGGATAATTGCTCTGAAATGGTAGTGACAACATATTGAATTAAGTTCAAACGCTGATTAAACACCTCCAAGTTAGCATCTGTATTATCAACAATTTCATTCCCTTGCAGAAATTGGCTGCGCAGCTGATAACTTTGTTGGAATGCTTGATCTGAAAAGGTAGTTAATAACAGGTCTACTTGCTCAGGCTTGGCGCTAATATTAATAAAGCGATCGACATACAGTTGTTGTCTTTCAGCGCTCATATTCAATTGACTCAGCAGATCTTCGTCGCCTCGATTCGTTATCAGTTGATCCATTAGCCATTTTTCTTCTGCAGACCACAGTGATAGCCATTGCAATTGAAATAAAATCGTCAAGTTCTGGTTAATTTTTTCAGGTACATCAAGCTTATCTTTTTCTAGCGTCATCAACCCTTGGTTTTGCAATTCGTTCATCCAAATTGACCAATCAAATAAATCCTCTTTGGTAAGGGCTGGCGATTCAGCTAAGGCTTCTTCAGTGCTGTTAAACCATGCTTGAATATCTTCACTGTGTTGAGCGCTAAAGCTTGTGGGTAATAACGCAGACAGTTGCTCCGTAATAGATGTGAATTGGGATAATACAAAGGGCTCATCTTGGCCGCTGAGCGCGTCTTGCGCTTGAGTAATTTGCCGATTAAGCTGGGAAAATAACTCTAAAAAGGTCACTTTGTTGTTAAGGCTGTTTAAAGCTTGCACATTATCAGTTTGTTTTTGGATTTCTAACGCTGATAAAAAACCTGCAAAAACCAATGGTAACAAGACAAGTGCCAACATCCTTGCTTTTATTGAAATACGATTCAATAAATTCATCTCAGCTCCTTGAGTAAAAATTAGCCATGAAAAAGTTAACTATAAAGTTGTATATCGTAGGGTTCTTGGCTAAGTTTAGATTAGTAAAACTTCTGACTATGTTTAGCATAGTACAAAAACTATCTAGGAATGAAGGTTTTTATATGATTAATGGATTAAACCACAAAGCCTTTTTATTGAGCCTGAAGCATTTTTTTTTGAGTAGATTGTGCACAAGGCGGCTTATCTTTCTTACTGCATTAATTTTATCCCCATCAACTTGGGCTTTAGAGGCTGATACCAGCAAAAGCTCTGAGGTCGAATTCGCTATTTTTAGCCTTAATGATGACATGCCGCCTTTAAGTAAAAGTAAGGCGAGAATGTTATATCGAGGTAAGTCTAAAAAAGTCGGAGGTAGCTTTAAAATTGTCTTAGTTGATCTACCTGAAACCTCCATGCACCGCGAAGAGTTTTATAGCATGTTGCTGGGTAAATCGGTCTCACAAATGAATGGTTATTGGGCCGGGTTGGCTTTCTCTGGCAAAGGCTCGCCACCAGAAGAGTTAGACAGTGATGATATAAAGAAGATCCTCAAATGGCTGAACGACAATCCTAATGGTATTGCATATGCTCCGATAGAGTCGGTGCCTGAAGAAGTTAATATCTTAATCACAGTGCCACAAGGAGAGTAGCCATGTTATTAAACCGAAAATACATAATTTTACTATTAACCCTTGGCATGGCAACCAATGCACAAGCTGCGATAGAGCTGACTGACAACTTTTCCATCAGTGGTTTTGGTTCAACATCTATCAGTAAATCAGACAATAAAGCGCCATTATTTATTAACCGGGAAATAACAGATGAAACCTGTTATGACTGTGATACTTTATTTGGAATACAACTTGATTTAGATGTGTTTGAGGGCTTTGATGCATCAGCTCAAGTGGTTAAGCGCACCCAAGATAAATGGAGCGAACCTGAGTTAGAATGGGCCTACCTAAGTTATGAATTTAGTGACTTTAAAGTAAGGGCTGGCCGATTGCGCTTACCCTTGTTTTTAGTCTCTGAGTTTTATTTTGTTGGCCAAGCCTATGCGTGGGCAAGGCCGCCGGGTGAGATTTACGACTCGATTTTAGGTACCACCTCATACGATGGTGTTTCGCTGGCTTGGCAATATGAATTATCTGATGAAATATCACTTACCGTTTCACCTTATTATGGTTTCGGCCGCTTAACTGAGGTGAATTTAGGGCCGATATTGATGCAATTTGATTCTGACTATACCACCGGAATATATGTCGATTTAGTAGGGTTTAATTATCGTATCCATACTGGATTTTTACGGTCTAAATATACTTTACGCCCAGCCCCTACTGCTGATGAGTTAAGTGTATTTACTGTGGGGGCAGAATACAGTTTAGATGCTTGGCAGTTTATGGCTGAATTTGAACATGATGAGCTGCAAAGTAATTGGTACGCCAGTGTTGGTTATGCAATCGATGATTTTACTCCCTATGTGGTTTATGCCGAGAGTCGTGAGCTTAGAGAGAGTCAAGGGGTGACTATAGGGCTTCGCTATGATGTGACTTCATCGATTTCACTTAATGCTGAGTACCAGTCCATTTTAGGGGATAATCCAATAAACCGAGCGCAATTTGCCGCACCACCAATTATTTGGGGTGAAAGTACCGATGTTGAGTTATTAAGCTTGACGGTGAACTTTGTCTTTTGATGCTAGCTAAAGGTTTTGAGGCTAGGCAGTTAACTGCCTAGCCTTTTTAAATAGTTAACACTTTACCGCGATACTTATTTTTAGCTGTTTTGCTCGCAAAGATAGCTGCTTTGGCTTAATTGACTATTTAGTTTGCTATGTTGAATAATACGGCAAAGCGCCATCATTCATAACGCTTTTCGTAAAAAGAGCTTTAGATCAACCTCATGTAGTACACCAGCCGCCCCCTTAGCGGATATTCTTATTCAATCGCCCTAGTTAATTACCTCTTTTGGACTATATAGCTAGGTCTCACTTCTGACTTGTAGTTGTTTGATTGTTGAACAACGCCCTTTATAATGCCGCCGTTTAATCGATGACGCTTTTTAGAGGATGTAACTTGAGCACTTTGTATACAGAAACCCACATTGGCAGCATGCAGTTAAAGAACCGCTTTATCCGCAGTGCGACTTGGGAAAATATGGCAACTGAAGATGGCCATATGACAGAAAAGTTATACGCCATATACAAAGAGCTTGCTCAAGGTGAAGTCGGCCTGATCATTACAGGTTATGCCAATATCGTCGCAGAAGAAAAACCCAATGCGGGCATGATGGGCATGTACGACGACTCCTTTATCGAGGAATATAAACAGCTAACGGATTTAGTTCACCGTAATGGCGCCAAAATAGCCATGCAGCTGGCCTATGGTGGCACCAAAACCACTTACAACGTGGGTGAAAGAGTGATTTTTGCTCCAAGTGAGGTTTGCGAACGTGGCACAAAAACCTTAGGTAAAGCCATGACCATTGCCGAGATAGATTACATAGTGCAGGCATTTGCGAAAGCGAGTTTACGGGCAAAACAATCAGGTTTTGATGGGGTTGAAATTCATGGGGCCCACAGCTATTTAATTAATCAGTTTTTAAGCCCTTATTACAATCAAAGAGATGATCAATATGGTGGCAGCCTAGAAAACCGCCTGCGCTTTTTAGTTGAAATCTATACGGAAACCAGAAAGCTGGTGGGTGATGATTACCCGATACTGGTGAAATTAACCGCCTGTGATTTTTTTGAAGGTGGCTTAACCTTTGCTGAAACCCGTGTTATTTGTAAAAAGCTTGCAGCCATTGGCGTTGATGCCATTATCATTTCTGGCAATATTCATGGTAAAGCTAATGACATGATTGGTGAGTCGTTTGAGGGGCATACCATTCAGCCACAGGGTTATTTTCATCAATATGGCGATGTGATAAGTCGTGAAGTGAATATACCAGTTATTACTGTAGGCGGGCTAACGGACATTGATGCCATAGAAACCATTGCCGCGAATACCAATATTCAATACTTTGCCCTATCAAGACCATTATTATCAGAGCCTGATCTAGTGAAGCGTTGGCACAATGGTGATAGAGCACAAGCCCTATGTGAAACCTGCTCAAAATGCCGCACTAAGCGTGGTAATTTTTGCATTGTAAATAAACAGCGAAAAGCTACGATTGCGGGTTTTTAACTTAATTGATTTAAGTACAGCTTGTATATTGTTGACACAAAAAAGCCAAACTTTTTAATCGTTTGGCTTTTTAAAATGTCAAATTTAGGAGGATTATCTGTGATAGCGTTTAAATCATTCTGCCACTACTCGCCATCATCTTTGCTGATTAAAGTTTAAAGCGTTTAACCAAACCATCTAAATCATTGGCCATTGACTTTAATGCTTCGCTAGAGCTTTCGATACTGTTCGAGGCTTGAGCGCTGCTGTCACTGCTGTCACTAATATTTACCACATGCTGGTTGATCTCATTGATCACCGCAGACTGCTCTTCTGTGGCAGCGGCAATTTGTATATTAAGTTCTGAAATTTGCATCACATTTTCGGCGATGTCTTCAAGAGCTTGATAGGTTCTTTGTGACGCTTGAACACCTAGTTTAGCTTGCTCACGACCTTCTTGAACCGATGATACCGCAGCATTCGCGCCATTTTGTAATTCAGTAATCATAAGGTGAATTTCATCGGTAGAATCACTAGTGCGCTTAGCAAGGTTACGCACTTCATCGGCAACCACCGCAAAGCCTCGACCTTGCTCACCTGCGCGAGCAGCCTCAATGGCTGCGTTAAGGGCCAGTAAGTTAGTTTGTTCTGAAATAGCCCTGATCACATCTAATACGCTTGAAATGGCATTACTTTTTTCGGCTAAAGTCACAATACTCATCGACACACCTTCCATATTGCTGGCCATGTCATTAATAGTTGAATTTGACTCTTGTACTACCGTTTGTGCGCGTTGTGCTTTTTGCGTTGCTTCAGTAGTTGCTTGGGCGGCCACTGAAGCATTATTGGCAATTTCTGCGATAGTACTGCCCATTTCGTTAATGGCTACCGACACTTGATGAGCGCCATCACGCTGAACATCAGTGAGCTTTTTAGAGTGCTGCGCATCTGTATAGACTTGTTGAGATGCACTATTAACATCAAAAGTAGTGGTAGCAAGCTCTTGAATAACATTGTTTAATTTACTAATGAAAGCATTGAAGCCTTGTGCTAGTCGGCGCATTTCTTCGTTGCCATTTTCATTAAGTCGTTGGGTTAAGTCGCCTTCGCCTTCACCCAATTCTTTAAATGTATCGGCCAGCTGATTTATCGGGCGCACTAAGCTGTTCCCTAAATAAACACTGATTAGTGTAAATAATGCGGCTATCACGACAAAGGTGATGATAATGTTATTGCGCGACGTATCTAAGCCAGCATAAAGCTCTTCTAAAGGGACTTGTGCAACAATGTACCAGTCTAAACTGGCAATGTAACTCGATGCGATCAATTGTTGATCCACCATAACGGAGGCATAGTCACTTTTATTTATCAGCTTATGGGTATTAACTGACGGATATAAGTCACTAATGGTTTGTTTAGCCTTGTAATCGATGCTGGGGTGCACCTTGATGACGCCGTTACCATCGACGAGATACACAAAACCAGATTGTTCTATTTTGAAGCTGTTGAGGTAATCAACCATTTCATCAAATGATTTAGACACTCCAGCAACCCCAAAACCATTAGGTTGTTGGGCGTTGATATAGATATCAGTGAAACCCTTGCTGTCTTTATAGATGCTAGTTGATTCGGTTTTATTACTGTCTCGGAAGTTAAAAAACCAGGTATCATGATCTGGCTTTAGCTCGCGTAAAAAACCATCTTGATTCCAGTGTTTATGGTTGTTGTTGTCAGTAAATGAGACTTTACTGAAGCCATTATCACGTGCAGTTTGTGCTAAAAACTGGATGAGGTAATGCTCACCCTCAGCACTTTGTCCTTGATCGATCCACATTTTTATCATGCTATTTGACGCAATTGATTGGGTCATTATCTTCATTTGGTTGATTTCACCATCAATAGCATTACGAATACGCTGCACCAGGTTTGGCATATCAGATTGCTCTAACCTTGTTGATAGGACATTTTTAGCACTGCTTTGTCCGACGTAGGCCACGATGCTGGTTGATGCTATTACCGCAATTAACATGGCAGTGATTAATTTATTGCGAATGGATAATGTTGATAGAAAACTCATGAATATTGACTCCTACACCCTGGCAAACTGACAGCGTGTTGTGGCTTAGGTTGTCCCTAATTGTAATTGTTAGCTATATCGGCCTGAAGGTTGTTATTATGAGTGATTATTGTGTTGTTCTGTGAGGTTAATAGTTGTTTTAATGTGACTAATGGTTTGCTTGCTCGAAATTTGCGCGCATGTAGCAATGTTGTTTCTTGGTTGTTCTTGAGATGTTTTCTTTGTGCGGGCGCATTTATGTTAAGTCAGCCTTTATAAAGCTATCTTTCTGACAATAAGGCCATGTGAATAATCGATTCAATGATTGAAGCTTGGTCTGCTTCAAATTCCCCACCAAACTCAACACCTCTGACAAAGGGTTTTAGGTTACAAATTTTACAAGTCACACTTAAACAAGCCTCTTTGTCTTCATTATCGTCATCATTTATTGTGACGGTAATTGTTGAGGATGCTGCTGATGTATCTAAGCCGCCGTTGATAATGTTGATATGACAGTCTGACAGCGACACATCAGTCATGGTGGCCTCAAGTTGTTGGTCTTTAAATGTAACCTTGCAAGGTAACTCAGTTAATACTCTTTTCGCAGAACGTAGGTTATGAATTACCATAATGTCAGGAAAGTTCAGCACTAACATTTTTACCGGTGTGCTGAGGGTTTGTTTTATGGTTGCTTGAAAAGCAATCACAGAGGCTTCATGGCCTTCGATTAAACCTCGTACTGTAACGGGGACATCTTTAACAAAAAATTGACAGAACTTACCGATTTTATCTGCGTTAGGATATTGAATGAACAGGTATTGTTGAGGTAAATAGCCGATGCCGATTAATTTGAATAATGGCTTCAGAAGCATGGTTAATAGGCGTTCAAAACCTGTTAGTTTTAATATTTTAAGCACAAACATGAGTGCTGCGATAACCACAAAAGTCATCGCTAGATTTTCTAGCTGCTCCACAAACCATGCTAGGTAGCCAATACCTTGTTTACCTTCCTGTTGCCATACAATGACCGCAGCCTCTTGGCCCTATTCGCTATAGCGATAAAACTGGTGTTATAGCCAAGCAAGGGCAAAACTTCCACCGATACGGATCACTAATGTTGCCCATAGGGAACCCCCGGCTTTTTTGCAATGCTCGCTTCTATGGGTAAGCCATGAGCCAGCAGGATCGATCGACGCATTTTGATGCAGTTACAATCGAATAATAAAATTCAGAATATCGATCTCGCTGCAGAAGTGGGGCTGTCGCCGCCTGCGTGTTTGAAGCGGATAAAACGCTTACGAGAGGCTGGGATCATTATTGGTGATGTTTGTTTGATTAACCCTGAGTTATCAGGCAATAAGTTGACTTTGATTGTGTCGATTGAAATGGATCGCGACCGGGATGATATCTATCGATTATTTCGACAAATTGTCATGAAAGCGCCTGAAGTCACTCAGTGCTATCAAATCTCGGGCCGTTACGATTTCATGCTTATTGTCTGCGTTACGGACATACAAGCCTATGAAAATTTATTGATAGCACATTGCGTTGTGATTTTAACATTCGCAAGTTTCATACATCCGTGTCATTACGTACGGTAAAAACGCCACCGCCATTAACTTAAATACCGATTAGCATGTTACTGAATTTGGCTAGGCATTAAATTATTGCAAATCTAACAGTAAAAAAATGGTTCAGTGACTGATGTCGCTGAACCATTTTTGTTGATTGCATGATAAAGACTGTTTCTTCAGTTGATCACTAACTTAATGTCATCAACTGCAGCTTATCTGAGCCAATCTGATTTAGTCGATGTCGTCAAAATACCAGTAACCAGCATTGACCCAAGCGGTTAATTGCTCAACCACATCGTTATCGTTTAACCATGGACTTAGGTCTTGTGCACTAAGCTCTTGGGTATCACATAGCAGTGCGATTAAGGCTTCTTTATCTGCTGATAATTGCAGTTGCTCGCCATTGATATACAGCACGCCATCAGCAACGCTGGTTTCAAAGTACAGCGTGCGCAGGCCGCCAAGCTTTACTAAAGGTTGCAGCTTAAGCTGCTCAGTCACATCTAAGCTTTGAAACCCTAAACTCTCTTCGGGTAAATCAAGTTCACATTTAGACTGTGTTAGGTAGCGACCGCTAAATTCACTGACTAGCTTGTCATCAAGGGTGGCAAAAAGTTGCTGTTTAATTCGCTCAAGATCGCTGCTGTTCACAATACCTGAGTGTTCGCTTAAGGCGCGGTCAGGATCGGCAATTTGCTCATTGCACAAATCTTTGTCGATAATGTGATCGGCCATTGAACTGATCATATCTTTTGCCGATGCAGTGCGGTAACCCACAGAAAAGCTCATTGATGGCTCAAGGGTTACCCCATCATGAGGGTAGCCTGGTGGCAGATACAAGATATCGCCAGGGAGTAATTCAACATCAATGATCGGGTCGAATGCTTCGATGTGCAGTAATGCCGGATGAGCTGCAAACTCTTTGTGCGGCCCAAGATCGCCAACTCTCCAACGACGTCGGCCAGAACCTTGGCAGATAAATACGTCATAGAGATCGATATGAGGACCAACTCCGCCACCCGGTGTCGCATAACTGACCATGACGTCATCTAAGCGCCAGCGTGGGATAAAATCAAAACATTTGATCAGCTCTTCAGCTTCAGGCACCCAGTTGTTAAGGGCTTGGACAATTAAGGTCCAGTCAGTTTCACCGAGCTCTTCATAGGATTCAAATGGGCCAAACTCAGCTTGCCATTCATCGTTTGCTTTAAACACGCGGCGCGATTCAACCACGTCTTCGCAAGCAAGGCCTGCCATTTCTTCTGGTGAAAGCAGGTCTTCAAAGTGTTTAAAGCCTTGACGGATCACCAGTGGTTTCTTTTGCCAATACTGTTCAAGAAACTGTTGTGGCGTCATACCATTTAAATCTAATTGCATATTTATTACTCAGTGAAATTTGCCGCGATACTAGCAAGTATTAGCATTTGGTAATTTGGCCGAGATCATAAAATGGTGGATTAGCTGGTAAAGGCAATAAATCTGCCTAGCTCAATAGCGCCTGAAAAAATCTAAACCTGTTGAGTGTATCAATTCTCTACTTGTCACTGACAATAGCAGCACTTTGTAGACAAAGGTTTTAGTCATACATCAATGCTTGGGCTTTTTTATGATCGAACTCTTTTAGCGACTTTCTGGCGAGTTGCCTAAACGGCAGGGCTTTAACGACTTCTTCAAATGGCTGAATAGCAAAGGCCCAAAAAATAGACCCATCAAAGACTAAAATGATCAGTGCACATAAGGGGATTGAAATCACCCATTGGCCAGTAAAGTTAATTTTGAATACTGCGGTAGTTTTACCCACTGCTCGTAATATATTGCCATGAACCGTGTTGTAACCACGCACGATGGGCAAAAAGATATATAGCGGCGCAATGACAGCTAACGCTTGATAGGTTGCTGCATCTAAATGTGGGTAAATATCGGCAATAAAAATGCTCATAAGACCAAACAGCATTGCGCAAATCACTGAAATAACCACCGCAATATCGATACTGGTATCAACGTTTTTACTCAAATCATCCATCTTATTAGAACCAATCGCTTGGCTAATGGTAATGGCTGATGAGTGCGACCAAGCCGCAATAAATTGGGTTCCCGCTTTAATCCAAGGCATCACCAAGGTGATGGCGACATAGGCATTAATGTCGAGCTGTGAGTACAGCAACTGATACACAGTCACCCCTATCATCAGCATAGTGACGTTGGCTGCAATCGGGAATATCTCAATAAAATGCAGCCGAATATTGCGGCTCATTGAGGTGTTTTTATCTGGCAGCGTGATTTCGATTACAGGGCTGAATTTCATATATGATCCCAGATACATAAGCCGCACGCTTATGGCAATAATGCTACCTAGAGCGGCGCCTTGAACGCCCATAGCTTCAATTGCGATCGTATCGCTAAACTGATAACCATGAATAAGTAAATAGGACAAGACGGCGTTAATGGGCAACTCAATGAGATACCCTTTAAAGGGAATTTTAGTGCGACCCAAGCCATTAAACAGGGCAATCATCACCTGGGTTAGTGCAGTGTAAAGTATGATGTATTTTGAAATCACTAAGTAACTGGCAATTTCTTGTTGTAACAACACATTGTCTGTCAGCAGGCCAATTAAAGGGCGATCAAACAGGGTTAGCAATATCCAAAAAAGCAAGCCCACCGAGCAGTTAATCATCATCCCAGACCAGAATGCTTTTGATAGTGTTTGATTATTGCCAGAGCCAACGGCGCGACTCAACACCAATTGGGTACCATTGGCCAATGCCATTTGAATACCCAAAATAGCAGCAACAATAGCAGTGGCTATGCCCATAGCCGCTAAGGGGATTTCGCCTAAAGGCGATACTAATAAGGTATCTATCATCAACATGGACTGCATCAGCAGTCCATTTAATGCTAATGGCCAAGCAAGGGAAAGGTTCTTTTTTACATAGGACTGAGAGGGCACGGCTAGACCTTAAATGCGGTTAAGTTAAATCAGTTAAAAACAGAATAAGTTGTAAATTTAATCAAGTTATAGAAGGCGTTAACGTTGAATAATAGGCTAAATAACCATATTTCAATCTTGAATAATCGCTCCAATAAGCTTATTGACAGGCGCTTAGCTCACACTGCACTACTAACGTTTGCAGGGACTATCATCGAGCTATACCTATTTGTACTACAATAACTTAAATCGTTTTTGGTTGCTATGGGGGAGCTTTTAGTTTTGGGGTTATAAATGACAAGATTAGCTATTGATACTCTGATAAAACAAAGAGCATAGGACGTTATAGGAACTGGTGTAACTGAGTGGTCGATTCGATAAAGAGAAAAGCAACACAACTTACTTTAGCTATGGCTTAAGTAAGTTGAGGATTGAGGATGTTACAGTTCGGCTGTGGCAATTAATTACCAGCGCAAGGTATTAATCCTTAGGATTTTAGCTTCATGTTGTGGGAACGAAACTTTAAAAAGCGCGATATTGAACTGACAAAAGTCATAATTCCAAGACACAACACAGCCGGTATCAGCGTCAATAAGGTTACTTTGATAAGTGAAATAACACCGATAAGTAATGGTGAAATATTCGGTTCTGAGTGGGGCTCACTAATAACCATATTGAAAGTTGTCGCCCACTCACTCAGGGATACTGTCCACAATAAAGCGGTGAATAGCAGTGAAATTGACAGAATAATAAAACTACGGCTTATCCATTTGTGGCTAAGGTATTTCATAATTTAGGCCTTTTTTGCTGTTTGTTTTTTGAAAAACTTTTTACTCATACCCTTAATCCATTTCCAGTGCATTGCTAAGTGGATCCCTAGCATTGGCATCAATAGATTGCCTAGGTCGTGATGTATTTTTGACCATACCGGAAGGATGTCAAAATGAATCCCTAGCTGAGGTAGCATCACTTCTGACACCAAAAAGCCACTTAAAATAACCATCACCATTGCTAGGTAGAAAATAAAATCCCACACAGCATTAAAACGGGCTTCACCAGATAATTGGCTGACAAACTTTTTAGGCAGTGACTTTAACCAGTCCCAGTGCAGTAATAGGTGAATAACCAAAGGGACTATAAACAATAAGCTTAACCATTCGTGCAATAAAACCCCTGTGGCTTTAGGGGCGCAAACTAATATAAATCCAATTAACAGTAGTGCATCCATGACGTAGAGTGTTTTACCTAAATCGTCTTTCCAAGTTTTCATTTATCAAGTTTCCATTAACCATCATCGATGACATTTTATTATCCCAATTAGCGATTCATATTCATTGACTGACATGAAAATAGATTGCTGCAATCAGCGCAATTTACCCTAAGTTAATTGACTTTATCAACTAACTTTACTTTGGTTTACACTTGGTATTTTTCACATTCGTAGTCGACTTTTCGTCGTGGTTAATGGTGATACAGTGATGTTATGCGCAGAAGTGATAGAGGGCCTATTGAATTGCCCGCCACCTTGCGTGGATAGGCTTTTTTATGGCTGATCATTAACAAAAAGAAAAAAAGGCCAACGTCAATAGTTGGCCTTGCTATCGTAAGTACTTGCTATCGTAAGCAAGGTGATTAAATTGCCCAACCACCCATGTAGAAAACAACTAAACCAAGGGTTATGGCGATAACGCCCACTCGAAGCTTACGCCACTCACCGCTGCATATTCGGCCAATGACTAAGGTGACAAACCCTAGCATAATTCCGGTGACGATATTACAACTTAAAATAATAAAGATTGCGCAAGTTAGCCCTGCCATTGCATCGACTTTATCGTCAAAATCAAGCTTACTGACATTACTTAACATCAGCAGGCCAACATACATCAGCGCGGGCGCGGTGGCATATGCAGGCACTAAATAGCTTAATGGCGCCAAAAACATCATCAGTAAAAATAATACACCAACGATGGTTGCGGTTAGTCCTGTTTTCCCCCCTGCCGCTGTACCTGCAGCTGATTCAATATACACTGCAGCGGGGGCGCCACCGACTGCGCCTGCAAAAATACTGCTTACAGAATCTGAGGTAAGTGCCTTACCTCCACTAATAATATTACCTTTGTCATCAAGTAATTCTGCTTGGCCTGCAACGGCACGTATGGTACCTGTGGCATCAAAAATAGCGGTCATCACCAAAGCCAAGACAATGGGTAGTACTACAGGGTTTAATGCGCCCATAATATCGAGCTGACCAATTAATGATTTATCAGACATTAAATCAGGTAAGGCAAACAAGCCTTGATAGGTCACGTTGGGATCAAACAATAACCCAAATAGCGATAAGCCAATGATCACCAGTAAAATACCGCCTGGTATCCCGCGTCGTTCAAGGCCAATGGTGGCCGCAAGTCCAATAATGGTAGCAATAACGGGCAGGCTATTGATGTCACCTAATTTTACCGGTAAGCCAGCATTGTTAGAGACGATTAATTGCACGCTATTGGTGGCAATCAAAAGTAAGAACAAACCAATACCAATACCTGTACCGTGAGCAATACCTTGAGGTAAATTAGTCAGTACCCACTGGCGGATCCCTGTGACACTCACAAAAGTAAATATGAGACCCATAAGAAAAATAGCGCCCAGAGTCACCGGAATTGATATCCCCTGACCCAGTACCATGCTGAATGCCGTGAATGCTGTGAGTGAGATAGCACAACCAATGGCCATGGGTAAATTAGCCCATAGCCCCATGAGTAAAGAACCAAAAGCGGCAATTAAGCAAGTGGAGATAAATACTGCCTCAGGGTCGAAGCCTGCAGTGCCAAGCATATTGGGCACCACAATCACCGAGTACACCATGGCTAAAAAAGTTGTTAAACCGGCAATGAGTTCTTGTTTTAAGGTACTGCCACGGGCAGAAATGTTGAAATAGCGATCGATAAATGGAGCAGAGGCTGCAGTAGCCTTGGTGGTCTGTTTAGACGTCATAGTAGATAACCTTTGATCTCTTAAATATCAGTTAACCAATGAGTATTCATTGGCTACATAGCTACGGCAGGTAGAGCCCCAAAACCTTATGGTATTGGGTGAGAGATCCACTTAGCGCTATAAGCGTTAGTGACCTGCGATTATTGTAGTAAACAAATGTAGTAAACAAATTTGTTATACACATTATCTGGTAAAATTTACTCTTACCAACATAGCTTTTGTTGGCGCGAAGTTTACAGGATTAACCAATAGCGAAATTTGAAACAGCTAACAGTTTTACGCAACAAGTGTGAAAGTTACGTGAATGATTTGACCTAAGCGATATCGATAGTTAAACAAATCTTTTGATTTGAAAGTCTATGCTATTTAGTTAGTTGATATTTATGACTGCTGCGCTTGAGCAAAACGGCGCTATTGCCTACAATAGCGGATATATTTATTACTACAGATAGCAGACCATGACTGACTCAACTGAGAAACTCGCTTTACCTGATCGCCTTTCCGTTAACCCACGTAGCCCACATCATGTGGCTGCCATTTTCGATCACGACATTGGTATTACCGTTAACGGTAAAGAGCGTTTTGACGTTGAAGAATATTGCATCAGTGAAGGTTGGGTTAAAGTACCGTCTCACAAAGCGTTAGACCGTCGCGGTCAACCGTTAATGATGACAGTTAAAGGCACTATTGAAGCCTTTTACAAGTAAGCTGATTAATCTTTAAATCAGTAGCTTGAGTTAAGAGCAAAAAGCATTAGCTTGAGTTGTTAACTTAAAGCATAAAAAAGCGAATCGATTGATTCGCTTTTTTGTTTTTTAATCTCGACGCTTTGTTAGCATTAGACTTAAATTGCGTTCATGCCTGTTTACGACTTAGATTAAATCAAAACGATCAGCGTTCATCACCTTTGCCCACGCTGTAATAAAGTCGCGAACGAATCGTTTTTTATTGTCATCTTGGGCATACATTTCAGCATAGGCACGCAGCTGTGAGTTTGAGCCAAAAATCAAATCTACCCGTGTTGCCGTCCACTTGAGTTTGCCTGTTTGACGTTCACAAATATCGAACAGATTATCTGATTTTGGTTGCCAGCTATAATTCATGTCGGTGAGGTTGACAAAAAAGTCATTACTGAGCACGCCAACATTATCGGTAAATACCCCATGTAATGTATTGCCGTAGTTGGTGCCAAGCACCCGCATACCGCCCACAAGTACCGTCATTTCAGGGGCAGTGAGCCCCATCAGTTGACTGCGATCAAGCATTAACTCTTCGGCGCTGACAATATAATCATTCTTTAACCAGTTACGAAATGCATCATGAAGCGGCTCCAAATCGGCAAAGGAGTCAATATCGGTCATCGCTTGGCTTGCATCACCACGGCCGCGAAAAAACGGCACTATCATCTCATAACCTGCCGCTTTGGCAGCTTGTTCAACCCCGACATTACCTGCTAGAACAATCACATCGGCGATACTGGCGCCGGTATCTGTCGCGATTTGGGCAAGTATAGTTAATACCTTACACAGGCGTGTCGGCTCATTGCCTTGCCACATATTTTGTGGTGCTAAACGAATACGGGCACCATTGGCTCCGCCGCGCATATCTGAGCCTCTAAAGGTTCTGGCGCTGTCCCATGCTGTTGTTACCATTTCGCTAACACTTAACCCGCTGGCGCTGATTTGCTCTTTTACCAATTGAATATCGTAGTGGCGGTTTCCTGCGGGAATAGGATCTTGCCAAATCAACTCCTCATCTGGCACATCAGGGCCGACATAACGGGTTTTAGGCCCCATGTCTCTGTGAGTCAGCTTGAACCAAGCTCTGGCAAAAGCATCAGAAAACTCATCAGGATTATGATAGAAACGCTCGGAGATTTTTCGGTATTCAGGATCCATTTTCATCGCCATATCAGCATCAGTCATCATGGGGTTGTAACGTTTGCTTGGGTCTTCAACATCAACAGGTTTATCTTGTTCTTTAATATTGATGGGCTGCCACTGCCAAGCACCTGCTGGGCTTTTTGTGAGCTCCCAATCGTAGTTAAGTAACAGTTGAAAGTAGCCATTATCCCACTGGGTTGGGTGAGTCGTCCATGCGCCTTCTATACCACTGGAAACCGTATCACGACCAATACCGCGGTTCGCTTGGTTATTCCAGCCCATGCCTTGTTGTTCAATGTCAGCGGCTTCTGGCTCTGGGCCCAGTAGACTTGCGTCTCCGTTACCATGGGCTTTACCCACGGTATGGCCGCCAGCGGTAAGGGCCACTGTTTCTTCATCGTCCATGGCCATACGTTTAAAGGTCACCCGTATATCATGGGCGGTTTTTAGTGGGTCAGGGTTACCATCAACGCCTTCTGGGTTGACGTAAATTAACCCCATCATCACTGCCGCTAGTGGGTTTTCGAGATTACGCTCACCTGAGTAGCGACTGCCTTCACTGCCACTTGGAGCCAGCCAATCTTTTTCAGCTCCCCAATAAATGTCTTTTTCAGGATGCCATATATCTTCACGGCCAAAGCCGAAACCGAAGGTTTTAAGCCCCATGGATTCATAGGCTATGGTGCCTGCGTAGGCAATTAAATCTGCCCAACTGAGCTTGTTGCCGTACTTTTTCTTAATTGGCCACAGTAGCCGACGGGCTTTATCGAGGTTGACGTTGTCAGGCCAGGAGTTAAGCGGGGCAAAGCGCTGATTACCTGTGCCAGCACCGCCGCGGCCGTCAGCAGTGCGGTAAGTGCCCGCCGCATGCCAAGACATGCGGATCATTAAGCCGCCGTAGTGCCCCCAGTCAGCAGGCCACCATGGCTGACTATCTGTCATCAGTGCATGCATATCTAGTTTTAGCTCGGCGACATCGAGTTTTTTAATTTCCTCTTGATAATTGAAGCGATCGCCCATGGGGTTGGTCTTAGCATCATGTTGATGCAAAATATCCAGATTAAGCGCTTTAGGCCACCACTTGGTATTTGGCATGCTGTTGTCGGTCGTAGCACCGTGCATTACTGGACATTTGCCACCAGTATTTGTGGTGTTTTTATTCATAGCTTAACTTCCTTAGTATGTAGAACCCTAAGCCGCTTTTAGCAGCATAGCTTGCACAATATGATTGCTATAAGGCGCAGTACATTAGGTGTTCAGGTTGAATGACTACCCACTTTTTACCTCCCACAATTGGCGTATGATGAAAGCGATAGTCACTGCTTTTCGATATGACTATCTATCAAGTTAGTTCATAAAGTCAGACTTTGGCGCTTTTAAGCTCAATCGTTTTGATGGTTTTTATCTGAATGGGGATAAACAAAACATGGCTATCTTTTGTGTTGCCAATTTTTAGGGCATCTACAGTTTGTTGTTCGGTTTAGTCTTTGCTCGTGTCATTACGGCTGGTTAGACGAATAAACTGATAGTGAGTCTAATTGATGGGATTCACCACTATGAGGTATTTGCAACTCTTGGTTTGCTGAAAAACAGCTAAGCTTTGAGGTGAAGCCTTGCCACCCGTTGGCGGCACATTAATTTGGTGATTTGATCAGGTCGTCCCCGATTCCGGTACGGCAATTAATTCGAACTCATTTGAGGTGAGTAACAGCAGTTGTAGCACTGATGGTACACAAATCATTTTAGCTAACGATTATTATGAATGTCAGTTCGATGTGCATCTGCTTGCCACTGAAAATGACGCCGCTGAAAATGTGTTTAAATATGACACCAGTGACGTTACCCCTTATGCCAGTAACCTTGCCGATCTCGTTGAGGTGGTGGTTAAAGATAATGAAGGTAACGAGGCAAATGATGTTGCTAACGTCACCGTTCAGTTGAACGAAGACTAATTTAAAGGAGTTACCCCCAAAAAGCGCTAGTTATCACTGGCGCTTTTTATTTTTGGCTTAGAGGGGCAATCATTGGGTCGATAGGTGCCGGTTGCCTACTGTATTAATATGCTGTTATCAATGAGTGCTAAAATTTTAGCTTCAAACAATAACAAGCATGCAACTAAAGTACATATAATGCTCTATTATCTTGTACTACTTATGTATATAATTTCAGTTACTAAAGTGAACCGGTAAAAATTACAGATAGCATGTATATCGCTACATTGCCTGATATGGCCGCTTTAGAGTCATTTTCCTGTGATAAACACCGCTGAATCAAGGGGCTCACATGGTTTGCGCAATATACAAAACCTACCTAGACTGAACATTCAGTTTAATATCAAGTTTCTCCCCATTTAACAGTGAAGTTTCCGCATAATCAAGCAAATATTAGAATCTATAAGGCTCAATTTTTATGGACTCAAAGGGCAGAAATCAAAGCGATATGGAAGGAATCGACCCTAACTTACGTCAAGGTTTTGTGTTAAATGACATTGTGGTATTACCCGACGATGGTGAAGTGATTGTTCATGGGGAACGGCGTCATTTGCCTCCTAAAGCTTTTGAAATCTTATTATATTTATGTTCAAACCCTGAGCAGTTGCTTTCAAGTCAGCGATTGCTCGCTTTTGGTTGGGGGAAACTTAATCGAAAGCGTAGAAATTTGAGCCATGTAATTAGCGAAATTCGCCACGCCTTAGATGATCACAAAGAGTCCCCTGTTTTTATCCAAACCATTACCCGAAAGGGCTATCGATTAATCGCGACAGTCGCCCCCCTTGATGAAGAGGCGCTTAACCGAAAGCGTGCTGCGTTAAAAGCGCCGTTGTCTACCACGCATTCTGCCGATAGCGCACATACACCGCAATGGCACTTAAATATTGCCCTGTTAAAAAACTCTAATTTATTTCGTGTTAGCGTGGCTTTTTCGATTATGACTTGGCTCATTATTCAAATTATAGCCATTATCTTTCCGATTTTTAATGTGCCTGATTGGGGCATTAAAATTGTTGTTTTAGTACTGGTTGTCGGTTTTCCAATATTACTTATTTACACATGGTTTCAGGATATTAAGGTCAAAAAAGACTTATTTAAAGCTGATAGAAATCATCCGAAGAAAAAGGTGTTTTACAAACAGTTGGCGTTTGATTTTTTCTTTATTGGCGCGTTGTCCATTTTAGGTGGCTTTTTATCGCTGCATTTAATTGACTCTATTTATAATGAAAAACCCAAGGTCGCAGCGCTGAAAACTAGCCTACCTATTCAAGATAATCTCATTGCGGTTATCCCTTTTGTGTTTGATGAGCAAAGCCAATTACCACATTATTTTGAATCCACCTTTCAAGGCGAAGTGATTAGCGCCTTAAGCAAGCAAAGCGCTTTTAATTTAATGTCTCAGCGGGCAGTAAATGAAATTCCCCAAAACAGCAAACTATCCACCTATGCCGAAAAACTCGGGGTGCGATATTTAGTCGATGGCGCCATTACTGAAAATGCAGGTGAATTTTCAATAATATTACATATTACTGATATCAAAACGTATTTACAGGTGTGGTCTTCGGTTGTTAAAGGTGATGTCGGCAATATTTTGTTGGTGCAAAAACAAATATATCGTGAGCTTTTTAATGCCTTATCACTGATTGCACAGTCGAGTGAATTAGATAGTCAGGACCTTATCAGCACCGATGATTTCAAAGCTTATGACAGTTATATACAAGGTAAAAGCGAGCTGTTTAAAGCTCCCACTCAGGCCACATTAGCCCAAGCTGAATTTCATTTTATGAAGGCGTTGGCATTTGATGGGGAATTTACCTTAGCCAGCGCAGGTTTATGCCAAACCTATCTAAATCAATACCAGATAAATAAAAAACTTGCGACGTTTGAATCAGCCCAGCAAATTTGTAATGCACTGACTCAGGTGTCGAATTTAAAAGAAGAAGGCTTAGTTGCCTTAGGTAACCTAGAGCGCTTAAGTGGCCGTTATTCACAATCTATTGCGTTTTTTGACGAGGCATTAACCCTTAACCCTAAAAATATTGAAGCAATTATTGGCGCAGCCGACAGTCAGACTCAACTGGGTCACAATGATAAGGCGGTGGATTTATTTGCTAATGCGATTCAATTAGAGCCGGGATACTGGAAAAATTATCAGCGCTTTGGCAATTATTACTTTAATAATGGTCAATATAAAAAAGCCAAAGATAAATACCTTAAAGTCACATTATTAAAGCCTAACTACGCTAATGGCTACAGTAGTTTAGGCGGCGCCTATTTTCTTGATGATGAATTAGAAAAGGCCACTATGGCGTGGCAAACCGCATTATCTTTAGCACCTAATGCGTTAACTTACTCAAACCTTGGGACAGCACTCTTTTTTAGATATGAGTTTACTGATGCAGCCCAAAGTTATCGTAAAGCCATTAAGCTGAGCCCCAACGACCCAGTATTGTGGGCTAATTTAGCGGATGCAGAAAAGTTTTCCGGTGATGCCACTCAAGCCCTTCAAAGCTATCAACAAGCCTATAAATTAGCTCGTGAGCAATTTGTAGTTAATCCTAACGACCATGTTATGCAAGCAATGTTTGCTCGGTATCAATCAGAGCTTGGGGAGTGTGAACCGGCATTGCAAAAAATAACCTCAACTCAATTACAAGATAGCCCCGATCCATATCTTTTTTATGATATGGCCATAGCGGCGATAAATTGTGATGAAAAACAACTGGCTATTCAGTATATCGATAATGCCCTTAAATTAGGCTATTCGAAAAAGTTGCTGGCTAGAGATATTCAGTTTCAAGGTGTTTACGTCAACATGGCGATGCCATAACGCAATAAAACAAGGAAGAAGGCAATGAATATTACTATAAAACCATTACTCACAGCTCGAGCATTAACCTTAGTTACACTCATAGGTCTATTGGGGATGTTTTCACGACAAAGTCTTGCTGAAGATCAAACCATTAGTTTGGTTGCCAGTGAGTGCGCTGTCACGGTAACACCTAAAGAAGGTAGCGGCTGTGAGCAAGGGCAATGTGAAGGGGTTGAAGCGTGTATCTGCGCTAAGCGAGGTGACTTTATCACTTGGGAAATGAGCGATAATAATAGAGCCAAATTTAAGTTAAAGTTTAGCGAAAATTCGCCGCTTAAAGAACAATGTGGTAAGAATTTTAAAAAAGGTAAAGTAAAGTGCAAAGTGAAAGAAGAGCTTGACGTTGGGGAAAGCTTTGACTATTTGGTGATGCTTGAAGGCTGTGATGAAGGCACAGATCCACGTATTGTTATTTCGAAATAATAACGGCTCAGTGAAAGTCAGAGTATGCATAATAGGCTGATTTATATGTTAGTTTATAGCTTGTTTTATATTTGGATTTATAAAAATCTGGGCTGGCATGACTTTTATGGGCGCGAAATTGATTATCAATAAACAAATATCACAGATTTTAAGGTCAATGGTCTTACTCCCATTGGCCTGTTTTTCAGCGTCGGCAGCTGAAACTCAAAGGTTTACTTGGCCTAACGGCGAAAAACTAGCAGTGAGCCTTTCTTATGATGATGCCTTAAACAGCCATTTAGACAATGTGTTGCCAGCACTGAATAAGCATCATTTTAAGGGCTCTTTTTATGTTATCTCCACGTCTTCGGTATTAGCGCAGCGAAAGAGTGAGTGGCAAGCTGCAGTTAAACAAGGTCATGAGCTAGGTAATCACAGTATGCAGCATCCTTGCCGCGCCTCATTGCCCAATAGGGGCTGGGTTAAGGTAGAGCAAGACCTTGATCATTATAGTGTCACACAGATGATTGATGAGCTTAGTGCTGCTAATACTTTTTTAAATGCTATTGATGGTAAAACTGAGCGCACCTATACCGTCCCTTGCGGTGATTTACTGGTGGGCAGTGCTTTACGCTTAGATGATGACTCGACTGGTGGTCAAGAGTACCTTAACAAAGTAAACCACCTCTTTACCGCGATTAAAGGCCACGGCGCTGACACACGCTTTAACCCCATCATTTACCCAACCGGCGAAACCGGTAAAGCGTTAATTGCTTATATTAATAATACCTCTACAGATACCTTGCTGATTAACTTAGTTTTTCATGGGGTGGGCGGTGATTACTTATCGGTATCATCCAAAGCTCATGCTGAACTATTGGCTTATTTAGCGGCCAACCGTGACAAGTACTATGTCGATTCATACCTTAACCTGATGAACTATGCAGCCGCTCAGCAATAACACTTTTTTAGATTTGGGTGTTTTAAGCTTTGGCTATATCTAGTGAGAGGCAGTGACAAGTATCATGTGGATTCATACCGTAATTTGATGAACTATGCAGCTGCGAAGTAATAGCAGCTAATTCTATTTAGCTTGTTTCAGCTTACGCTATCTTTAGCTTAATTCAGCCTTTAACATCAGCCTTTAACATCAGCCTCTAATATTAGCTGTAAATAAACTCTGCCAACTCAAGATCTCATTTAAACACAAGATGACTTTTATTCATGTTGGATAACTGTAGAATCCGCGGCTGTTTTATCACTAATTTTGTATTTATCATGATTGATCTGGCTTTACTTCCTGTTTATTTAACCACTGTGGTCGCTTTACTGCTAATACCTGGGCCTGACATGCTGCTGATCGCCAGCTCGAGTTTAAGTTATGGCCGCAAGGTGGGCGTGTATGCAAGCTTTGGCAATGCGACCTCTGGGCTTATTTTAACCTTGCTGGCAGCTATGGGTGTGTCGGCGTTAGTGGCAATGAACCCGATGGCATTAGAAGTGCTGCGGGTGCTAGGCGGCGCTTATTTATTAAAAATGGGCTGGGATTGTATGCGCAGCAGCGCAGCTGATGCCCCTGAAATTGAGCAGCAAAATAATTTAGCCAAATTACTTTATCGCCGCGCGGTAATGAGTAACCTGCTTAATCCCAAGGCGCTGATATTTTTTGTGTTATTTTTGCCGCAGTTTGTCTCTACCCAGCTTAGTGCCAGCTCAGGCGAGCAGATGTTGACTCTTGGGCTGATACTGAACGTCATGGGGCTCGCTTTTAATTTACTGCTGGTGGCTTTAGTGGGCAGTTTAGGTAAGCCGCTGCTTAAAAATGACAAGTTTAGAACCTATCAAAATAAGTTTATGGGATTGATATTTTTTGCCTTAGCCATTTGGTTGTTAGCTTCTCAAGTGCAAAGCATTAGTTAGGCCAATATAAGGTATTGAATTTTAAAGCGACTTTGCTTAAAAATAAAAAACGGAATGAGCTGCCACTCATTCCGTTTTTTGTTTTAGAGAACAAACCATTAATATTCATAGCGTGTTCTTGATATCTGCTTTTAAGCCGCTTTAACGTTTTCAGAGATGTAATTCATTAAGTACTGCGCATCCTTGTAAACGCCGCCTAGGGTGGCAGAGCCTCGGGTATAAAGCCACGGCAAGCCAATAAAATACAAGCCCTCAATATCATTACTGACACCGCGATAATTGCTGGGGTAGTTCATTTCATCAAATGAGATACCGTCAATCCAAAAAAAGTTGGGCTTAAAGCCTGTAGCCCAAATAATATTTCTGATACTACTCACACTGCCTTTTTGAAATTTAATACTGCTTTCATCGGCTGACAAGGTTCTGCCCATGTGGATGACATTGTCTTTTGCTAGTAGTGATTTTACGTCAGTGCCAATGACAGGTTGCACGCCGCTGCTCAACCACTTGCCAATTTTGCTAAAACGGTTAACCGATAAAAAGCCGATTTTGGTGAACCACCACCATAGGGTTTTACCTAAAAAGGCTTGGGGAATGGCTTTGATTTTATTGGTGCCAGAAAAATGCACTGTGCGGCCGGTATCGGCTATTTCAGATAATATTTGCACCCCAGAATCACCCGCACCCACGACTAAACAATCACCTTGTTGCAGTTGAGATGGGCTTTTATAGTTTTCACTGTGCAGTTGAACAACATCTTTGGCAATATCAGCATGACAAGGTGGGGTGTAAGGGGTATGAAACGGCCCGGTGGCAATGATGACTTGTTTGGCTTTATAGCTTGTGCTGGCAGTGGTTATGTCAAAAATACCATTCACTTTTTTAATCGAGGTGACCTTTTGGTTAAACTCAATCGGTATCGAGAACTTATCTACATAACTTTTTAAGTAGTCTGCCACTTCATATTTATTGGGGTAATAACCTTTGGGAAAAGGAAATTTCATACCCGGTAGATGGTTATATTCAGTGGGAGTAAACAGGGTTAAAGAGTCCCAGCGCTTGAGCCATGGAGCCCCTATATATTCATTGGCATCGAGAATGAGATAGTCTTTATTATTGCTCGATAAGTTATACGCCATAGCCAGGCCAGACTGCCCTGCGCCAATGATGATAAATTCTTTCATGGAACCCCAATAAATACATATGGTTATTATTATGGGCTGCATTCTAACAGAACATCAGCGCTGAATCGGCTGTGGCCTTAAAAGAGTTAACGGCGTTACTGTAAACCTTGGTCGCTTTTTAGCGTTGAAATTAAACTCTAAAGGTTTAATTTCAATAAAAAACCACGGTAAATACCGTGGTTTTTTGTTTGTGACTAGCCTTAGCTATATTACTTCTTAAACGCAGCTATTTCTTGCTCAACAGCTGCCACCACAGTATGCGGGCTACTGATGTATTTTGAGTGATCGATAAATATGGCGTTATCACCTACAGTCATCACTAATGCTGGAAAACTGTTAGTACCAATGACCTGTTGGATTTCGGCAATGCCTTCGAGTACGTATTCAGCGTCCATACTCAGCTCATCTTTAAAGACTTTATTTGATGGCGACAGTTTAAACTTTTCAACGATAGCATTGAAATCATGCTTAGTATCAAGCGGGTTACCTTCGATAAAGTGTGCTCTTTGAATCGCATTAAGTACAGGCAGTTGTTTATTCGCTTGCTTGCTTTGCAACCATCCCATTAGGTTAGCGGTTTTGACTGAGTTTTTAGGGCTATTGGCATAACGAATATGATCTCTGCCAAACTTAAGTCCACTCATTCTTGCTGCCGCTTCCATTTGCTCTTCGCCAGCACTGTCTTTGCCGATGAAATTGGCGCAATGTAATAAGTTTACATTCATTTCAGGGTAGGCTTCTTGTAATGCATTCACCAAAGGTGTTGCGGCGTAGCTCCAAGGGCAATGTGAGTCGTAGATGAAATAAAGCTCGGTGGTCATAGGAAAATTCTTGTTTGCTATCTGATGAGTTGATCCTAGTGAGTTTGTGGCCATTATTCAATGATTGAAAGCATACATAGCTAATAAGTTGGCTGTTTACATCTTGCAGAGGGGCTGACCCTTTACAATCGATATCGTGCTTTGAATTTTTCCTTATACAATTCAACCATCAAACGATAGCACATATCGATGGTAGGGCTTGATTTAATCGAACCAGACGTTTAAGTCCTAAGTAATCTTTTTGAGGTACAAAATGAAGCTAGCAAGTAACTTAAAACCTTTGGTCATAGCAATGGCATTAATCTGCCAAGCGATGTGGCACCACTAAAACGTTACTGCGAACTCGCTCTAAGATCGACTCAGCGGTATTTCCGAGCATAAATCCAATAATGCCTTCTCGCTGGCGAGCGCCTATAACAAGATATTGAGCTTTTAGGCGACAACTTAATTCGAACAGGCATAGATCGGCATTGCCTGTCAGGATATGCACATGCTCCTTATCTAGGCCAAGCTTTGCAATCTTGCTGTCATAACGCTGGTAAGCTTCTTTCACTAAGGTGTGAGTATTGACGATATCCATATCCCGCAGTATTTGCGGAAAACGCACCACGTAGCCTAGGTGTAAATCACAACCCGTAGCCTTAGCAAGTTGCTGGGCTTGGGTAATTACATCTTGGTTGAGGGCTTGTTTTAGTGGATCGCTAGTGCCCAAGTCCAGCGCCATTAAAATTGAATTTGCCTTATGCAAGGGGTGATTACTCAATAACATCAACGGTACTTTGATATGACGAATAAGCTGCCAATCTAAAGGGCGAAAACAGGCTGATTCATGAATAGATTTTAGCATCATGGCGTACTTGTCGGGGGTGACATACTCACATACATGTTCAACTAAATGCTTACACCACATATTAGTAAACTGTACCTCATTGGCATTGAGAACACTCAGTTGTTGCTTCACTGCGGCGCTATCATCGGCGCGAACTTGCTCTCGAACCACGCCGGCAATACGGGGATTATAGTAAGCATCGCCACTTAAGGACTCATAACTGTAGGACATGATTTCAGGAACTAAGCCTAACTGTTTAGCGAGGTTAATCCCTTCTTTTATGGCATTAGTTTGCTGCTGATGCTGTTGTGAAATAATAAATAATTTACTCATTTTCATTTCCTCTGACACTAAGTATAAGCTTAGCAGTTGGTTAAAAATCAACCTTGATCTTTATCATCTAAACGCTCAACATTTAATCAATAACAATAAAAAGATTAAGGTTAATATGAACGTTGACCAGTTTGTTATTTCACTTTGCCTGATTTTGTTTTTGGGCAAACTTTTTGGCGAGATTTTTCAACGCTTCGAACTGCCAGTGGTGGTGGGAGAGATTCTTGCGGGCTTATTATTGGGCCCGTCGCTTACTAATGTTATCAGCCCTGATCCTACTTTGACTGTATTGGCAGAGCTTGGGGTGATCTTGCTGCTGTTTTCCATTGGCTGTGAAAGCTCAATTAAAAGACTTTATCAAGCTGGTGGTCGCGCGGTAAGCGTGGCCTTAGTGGGAATTATTGTTCCGGCTATTGTGATGGGCGTGAGTGGTGCCTACTATCTTACCGACTCAATATTCACCGCTATTTTTCTTGGGTGTGCCTTAACAGCGACGAGTATTGGCATTTCATTACGGGTGTTGGTTAATGCCAATCATGCAAAAACGACCGCGGGACATATTATCTTAGGCGCCGCCGTGTTTGATGATATCGGCGGAGTGATTTTGCTCAGCATTTTGTTCAACTTTGCAGCCCATGGGGAGTTTGATGTATTTAGCACGCTATTACTTATCACTAAAGTGCTGGTGTTTTTGTTACTGACGCCGCCCGTGGCTAGGGTGTTATTGTATTTTGCACGAGTACTAAAACCGGCTAGCGATAATTCAGGTTTTGAAGTTATCATCACTATGATTTTAGTGTGCTTGTTTGCATGGCTAGCACACTTATTCGGTGCGCCAGCCTTGTTAGGCGGCTTTGCGGTTGGCTTAGCACTTAGCCGCCAATTTACCTCACCACTCAATCGCTACCTAGTTAACCCTTTTGCCTTTACCCACAAAATGGAGCAATCAAGTAAGGCATTAGTTGACGTTTTTACCCCGATATTTTTTGTTTACGTTGGAATAAGCTTAGATCTGAGCCAGCTAGATTACAGTACTAGCGGGGTATTGCTGTGGCTGTCATTGTTAGCCATTGCCAGCAAACTGGTTGCCGGCACGGTTGCTGGTGGTAACTGGCAAAAGAAACTTATTGTGGGTAGCGCTATGGTGCCGCGAGGGGAGGTCGGCTTAGTGTTTGCTGAAATGGGGCTGAAGACGAACATTATCGACAATAAATTATTTACCGAGTTAGTGGTGATCATAGCAATCACCACGTTAATCGGCCCCATGTTGCTCAAATGGAGTTTGAACAAGCATGGTCATCATTCGCAAGTAGAATAAACCTTAGTCAGCTTGGTCATTAACCACTGTCAGGGTAAAAGTTAATTTTTGCACCGACTGTGACGGCTGGTTATTGACCATAGAATACGATGGCATTGGGAAGGTGACATAGGGTTGCCCTAATTGTCCATCTACGCTTATTTGGCCTTTATCGTCAAAGGTAAACGATAACAGCTCGCCGTTCCAAAGCTGCAGTTCTTTTCCTTGATTATCTTCTCGCCATTGGGTGACCCATTTCATCACTAGCGTCGCCTTACCTGGGCGAGCATTATTTTGAAAGACACTGGCTTTTACTGACTCAATATCAGTTTTATTGCTGTGGATCTCAAGTACAGGGCTGCCTTTATCTAATGATAAATATAGAGGTAGCGTTAATGTTTTGCTGGCATCTGCTTTATCGGTAAAGGTCATATCTAATTGGGTGCTGACACAAAGTTGACTCCAGCTGGCATCTTCGCTTTGGTATATATCTTTGATGACAATGTCGGTTTGGTATTGCTGAATATGGGCTTTAGCATATTGGTCAAATTTATTATCAACGATATAGCCTGATAGGGTATTGGCTGTAAATACGCTGAGTGAGCCGATATTGGCATTGTTATCCGTCACGCACCTGCCAGTGTTTTGTGTCACGCTGATATCGAGGTCTTTTTTAGCGCTGATGACAGAGGTGGTTGATTGACAGCCACAAAGCGCAAGTAGTGTTGCTAAGGCAACTCCTGTTAATTTTACCCTTGAATGATTCTTAGCAGTTATCCCCATACCTATTTCCTTATGTAAGTAATTTTTATTTACAACAATAAGCATAGACGCTGTTAGCGGTTAAGTTGCTCACAACTGGAGTTTTATTTATCAAAGAGCCGCTAGAGGATGTTTATTGAGGAAGCGAGAGCCGACAACACTGAGACTCTAGGCCTCAGTGTTGAGGATATTCTTATCTTGTTTAATATCAGTAAAGGTTAATGTTAACCGAGCTCAGCTTGTGGATCTGGCGCGCGCATGCGCTGCCACCATTCATCGCTAGCATCAATTTGCCCTTGCAGATCGATAGCTGGGTATGGGATGTTTTTTCTACGGCAGGCCTTGGCGAATATTGGGTGACCTTGTTCAAATAACATGGTTTGGCAGTAGCTGTGATCAAGCTGGCGGCTACCGTACATATTAGCTTGTTGGCGTTGACGCTGGGCTTCATACATGACTAAGGCTGCAGCGACTGATACATTCAGTGATTGCACCATGCCAATCATAGGGATGATGATATGTTGATCGGCGGCTGCGATGGCTTCAGGGCTGACACCATCACGCTCGTTACCCATGATGATGGCGGTTGGACGGGTATAATCGATTTCGCGAAAATCTACCGCAGTGTCTGAAAATGTGGTGGCTAACACCTGCATTTTTTGCGCTTTAAATAGCTTATTTGCATCATCAAAATTGCGGTGATTGACGGTATTAACCCACTGCTGACTACCAGATGCAGTATTGCCTGAAACCCAAAGGCTGTTATCGGGCATAACCGCATGAATTTGATGGATGCCAACGCTATCAGCGGTGCGCACCACGGCTGCAATATTTTGCGATTTATGGACTTTATCGAGGCAAACTGTCAGGTCGACTTGGCGATTATCAAGCATCTGATTTATTCGGGCTAAACGTTCTGGGCTCATGGGGCTGTTCTACTTGGTTTTATCTAAGAAAAAGCGAATTAATAAAAGGCGTATAATCCGTCCGTAACTGCTGAGTTAATATCTGCGTCATTATAACGCTTAATTGCTAAAGCTAAAATGCTATTCAGTTGTACATGTTTGATTTTAGTTATTAATCTTAGTTAGGGGACAAAACCTTAAATAATTCATTTTAAATTACTCCCCCCGTACACATGATGAGTTGACGCAAGGTATTAATTTATTTGGCTAACCGTCTCGTTGTACTTTTTGGGCTGCGTTGGTCAATAGCATTAATGACTTGCGGAGTTATTATGTGCTTTACATTGGTGGGTATGTCATTTTTCAGGGACGAACTTTCTCTAGGTTGACTTGTTTTCAATAAATAATAAAAGGATTTAAAAATGAATTATTAATTACTGTTTTGATGCTGAAATTTTATCGCCAAAATTGCATCTGGCCATTTGAGTGCTAAGATTAATTCAGTGCAGGTAAGCACATAAGGAATTTATTATTTTAAGCTCATACAGGGAGTTAGCATGAGTCGCTTCACAAGGATGCCTCGTCTACTTTTAGTAAGCCACTTTGCAATGAAATTGAGGTTAGCTTGCCTATTCCTCGGTTTTTTTTGTCCTTTTTTCTGTCACCTTACGGCAGCAGCTGAAGCTGAAGCAATTCCTAATGATGAGCAAGTAGTGCGTATTGCTTACCGAACTGATAGCACTCCGTTGCAATATCTTAATGACAAAGGCCAAGCTGCTGGTATTTTAATTGATTATTGGCGTACTTGGTCGCAAATCACAGGTAAAGCCGTTGAATTTGTACCAGGCTCTAATGCAGAAGGGCAAACTTGGTTAGCGCAGAATAAAGTCGATTTGTTGGCTGGGGTATTTCAAAATGAAAAACGCGCTAAAAGTATGTCTTTTTCTGCGCCACTGTTACATAGTGAATATTTCCTATATGCCAATTCTGTAGAGCAAGATATTGAATTTATTAAACAAATACCACAATACCGTATTGGTGTTACCCACAATAGTTTTCATCATAATTGGCTAAAAAAATATTTCCCCAATGCCGACATCAGGACTTTCAAAGGCTATAAAGCATTATTTGATGCTGCAATTAATGGCGAAATAAGCCTGTTTATCTGCCAGCCGCTTTACCTTGACACCTATTTAAAACAAACACCTGCAACGACTAAATTCAAAACCATTGAATCCGCATTATATTCACATCCTTTTCGCGCAGCAGTGAAGAAGGGAAACGTTGAATTACTGCAAACAATAGATACAGGCATACAACAAATAGATAATAAGAAAAAAGATGCGATATCTGCTAAGTGGAGTGGTTTTCATTGGGAGTATCAAAATTTAGCTGAACCGTTATTAGTGACACAGCCAATTATTACCCTTACAGAAGAAGAAAAAGCATGGCTAGCTGCTCATCCGATTATTCCTATTGGCGTAGACGGTCGTTGGCCGCCGGTAGATTTTATCGACCCTAATGGTGAGCACTCGGGAATTTTACATGACTATTTAACCCTTTTTGAAAAGCAGTTAGGAGTGAGCTTTGACACTCGAGTGTTTGGTAGTTTCCAAGATATGCTTTCTGCGGTTAGTTCTGGAAATTTAAAACTAGGTGCAACATTAGTAAAAAAACCAGACCGTGCCAAAAACCTGTGGTTTAGTGCGCCTTATTTTAGTGCGATTAAGGTGATTGTTTCTAAAACTGGCGCACAACAATATTTCAAATTGACAGAATTGTATGGCAAGAGATTAGCATTAGAGAAAGGCTTTTATTTAGTCGATGAAATTAGCAATAATCATCCCGAGATTAATCTAATGACCTTTTCAACAACTGAAGAGGCATTGAAAGCGGTCTCTTTCGGTACAGTTGATGCGTATATTGGCAATCAAGCGGTTGTCACTTGGCTTATGGATAGTTTGCAGCTGACTAATTTAACCTTTAGTGGCGATCCTATGTTTGCGCCCGCTCATCAAAGATTTGCCATTTATAAAGATCCTGAATGGGAGCCCTTGCTTGGCATTCTCAATAAAGCCCTCGATTCGATAAGTGTGTCAAGACGCCAGCAGATACATACTGATTGGATTAATCAAGACAGTAAAATTAGCAGTCCACTTATTTTTACTCAAAAACAGCATGCATGGTTGGAGGCTCATCCCACTTGGCGACTAGGAGTTGATAACAGCTGGCCGCCTTTTGAATTTATTGATGATAACGGTGTTTATTCTGGGATGTCGGCAGATGTGATGTCCAGATTGACAAATTTAATTGGTGCAGAGTTTATTTCCCCTGTTAACAAACCCTGGTCCCAAGTGTTGGCAGAGTTTTCCGCTGGAGAGCTAGATATTTTACCTGCTGTAACCCCCACACCTGAACGGCGCGAGGTGATGCTGTTTTCTACCCCTTATTTGGAAAGTCCATATATGGTGTTAGTTCATCAAGATACCCGTTTTGTGACCAGTCTTGATGATCTTGATAATAAGCAAGTCGGTGTGGTTAAAGGCTATGCCATCGAAGAGACATTAAAACATGATTATCCACAATTTAATTTAGTACCATTTTCATCCAATAAAGAGGCACTGATTGCACTAAGCGCTGGTGAAATTGATGGCTATATTGGTAATTTAAATGCCTCATCTTGGACATTAGAAGAACTCGGTATTCGTAATGTAAAAGTGACCGCAACCACGCCTTATACCTTTAAACAATCAATCGGTATTCGCAAAGATTGGCCTGAATTGTTGGAAATTGTCAATCTCGCGATTGCGAGAATTGACCCTCAGCAACGGCAAGCTATCGAAAATAAGTGGTTTTCTGTGCAGTTTGAACATCAGGATAATCATTATCAGATTTGGCGGGCTATCTTAATTACCTGTGGCATATTGTTGCCAATGATACTGTATACCCTTGTTTGGAATAGAAAGCTTAATAAAGCAAGGCTTAAATTAACACAAAGTAGTAAAAAACTTGAGGAGGCAAAGCGTGATGCATTACAGGCTAGCGCTTTTAAAAGTCAGTTTCTTGCCAATATGTCCCATGAAATTCGCACCCCCATGAATGCCATTATTGGTATGACGCATTTATTGCAAGGGACAGAATTAAATCATAAACAACAGGATTATTCTGAAAAAATAAGACGAGCGTCTTTAAGTTTGTTGGGGATTATTAATGACATACTCGATTTTTCAAAAGTAGAGGCGGGTAAACTCGAAATTGAACAGAGCGAGTTTCTCTTACATGAAGTATTTACTAACATTGCCAACCTATTGGGGATAAAAGCCGTCGATAAAGGCATTGAGCTGCAGTTTGAGTTAGACCCTAAAATACCAGAAACAATTATTGGTGATGCGTTACGCATTGAGCAAGTGCTAATAAACCTAACCCAAAATGCGATAAAGTTTACCGAAAAAGGTGAGGTATTGCTGCGTACTAAAATGCTGTCGCAAACAGACGAGCAAGTAGCCATAGAATTTTCAGTTAAAGACACAGGTATAGGGATTGAACCAGCTAATTTAACTAGTATTTTCAATGCCTTCACTCAGGCTGATGGCAGTATTACTCGGCTCCATGGTGGTACTGGTTTAGGCTTGAGCATCAGTAAGCAATTAGTTGAATTAATGCAAGGTGATATTTCTGCAACCAGTCAACCCGATCAAGGTAGCACCTTTAGCTTTAGGCTTAATCTTGCAGTGCCTAAAGTCACTTCTAGTCGAAAATCAGTCATTACGGAATGTGCTTCCCTTAAAGGGATGAGAGTGCTTGTGGTTGATGATAATGACAATGCCAGAGAAATTTTAAAAGAGCTGCTGGAGTCATTTTCCTTTGAAGTTGAGACCGCAGTCAGTGGTGCGCAAGCGATTGAAATGCTTAGCGTGATCAACAATATGGAAGATGAGCGGCCATATCAATTAGTGTTAATGGATTGGCAGATGCCAAAAATGAATGGCATTGAGGCTAGCCGAAGCATTAAATACTTACCGCTGCGTAAGCAACCGTCAATAATCTTAATTACCGCTTACGGGCGTGAAGATGTGATGAATGAGGTGGAAAATGATTTGCTGGATGCATTTTTAATTAAACCGCTTAATGCGTCAGTGCTATTTGATACCTTGATGAAAATCTTTGAGCCTTCGCAGCCCATGGGGCCAGCAACAGAGAAGAATACGATTGAGCAGTTAGAGGGCCATGTGTTATTGGTAGAAGATCAATCGATTAATCAACAGGTCGCTACTGAATTTTTACAGCGTATGGGGTTAACCTCAGCAGTAGCCGACAATGGTAAGCAAGCAATAGAAATGGTTGATGAGCAGACATTTGATGTTGTTTTGATGGATGTACAAATGCCGATTATGGATGGTTTCGAAGCCACCGAAATCCTCCGCAGCCGTTTTGATAAAAAACAACTCCCGATTATTGCGATGACCGCCCATGCGATGAAAGGGGATCGCGATAAGTGCTTACAAGTTGGGATGAACGCTCACCTGGCTAAACCCGTTGAGCCCGATCAGCTTTATTTAGCCCTTAGCCCCTACCTTACCCATATACAAAGCCAGAAAGTTCAGGGGCAGCAAAATATGTCGCTTGCCCCCATAGAGGGAGTTGATGTGCACTGGGGTATTAAGCGATTAGGGGGCAACCAACAGCTTTATGCGCAACTTATTGGTGAGTTTTATCAGCGTCACAAAGATCAGTTGCACTTGTTGCAGAGTTATCAAGATGCTGACGATTTAAAATCAACCATACGAGCCGTTCATACTTTAAGAGGTGTTGCTGGCAATATTGGCGCTAAACAACTAGAGCAGGCGTCGGCTAATCTAGAAAGCCAACTGCATAGTCACCCATCCCCCTTTGATGTCCCTGAGTGGCAAGCTTTTACCGATAGTCTTACGGTATTAATCGCAGGGCTTGAGCAATGCCAATGGATTAATCAATCCGTAAGTAATAGCACTGACATAAGACAGCCGTTTAAAGTATCAGCCAATTTAAGCAGGGTTTTATCACCGCTTGATGAGCTATTAGCAGCTGGAAATCCGCAAGCTAAAGAAAACATATTAGCCCTCGATGGCGAGGTCGATAGTCATCTGATTGAGAAACTTATCGAGCAGGTCAATGAATTTGAGTTTGATAATGCTAGAGAATTAATCGCCCAAGTCATAGCCCAAGCAGAACAGGAAACTGAACAGGAAACTGAACATGTCACCATATCTTAAAGATAAAATATTAATTGTTGATGATGAAGCATTTTACATTAGTGTATTGATCGAGGTTTTGGGGAGTAAATACCATGTTTCTGTGGCGAAAAGTGGCGAACAAGCACTGGAACGTATCGCCCAAGGCTTTATGCCTGATTTAGTGTTACTGGATATTTTGATGCCTGGATTAGACGGCTATGAAGTATGTAAAAAGTTAAAAAGTAACCCTGACACTAGCAACATACCGATAATGTTTTTGACGGTAAAGGCTGAAATAGAAGAAGAAATATTGGGCTTTGAATTGGGTGCTGTTGATTACATCACCAAACCTTTTAGCCTTCCCATTATTCGAGCTCGAGTTAAAACCCATTTGGCCTTAACTTCGGCAAATAGAGCTCTGGCAGAGCAAAACCATGACTTAGAAGCCAAAGTGCTTGAGCGAACGGCTGAAATATCTCGAACCCAAGATGTCGCTATTTACTGTATGGCCTCGCTAGCAGAAACTCGTGATAATGAAACCGGTAAACATATTCGTCGCACTCAATATTACGTTAAAGCCTTAGCTGAATATTTAAGAGAAAACTCACCTTATTCTGCGAGTATTGATGATGCTTACATTGACCTATTGTTTAAATCAGCGCCGTTACACGATATTGGTAAAGTGGGGGTTCCGGATGCCGTTTTACTAAAGCCAGGCAAGCTTGATGAAGGCGAATGGAGTGAAATGAAAAAGCATGCCGAATATGGTAAATCAGCACTGGAAAGCGCTGAAAATGAATACGGAAATTCAAGCTATTTAAGCATCGCTAAAGATATAGCTTATAGTCACCATGAGCGTTGGGATGGCAGCGGCTATCCAGAAGGTTTAGCTGAAGAAGATATTCCCTTGTCGGCACGGATTATGGCCATTGCCGATTGTTATGATGCACTTATTTGTCGTCGAGTTTACAAGCCGCCTTTTACACACGAACAGGCTACAAGCATAATCAAAGAAGGCCGCGGCTGTCATTTCGACCCACATATAGCAGATGCCTTTGATGCGCTTCAAGAAGAGTTTATTAAAATTGCCGATCGCTTTCAGGATGATGATTAACCTTAACGATTAAGCAATAAAAGAGGCGTGACAAGCCTAATGCACTTTAAGTCTTAGGCTAACGTTCTATTTTAAATCAATTTATAACATTGTCGTTATTTTAAAGAGCCTATGCTGTTTGGCGGATTTGCTATCTCAAAAAAGGGTCAGCGGATTGTTGAGGGGGAATAAAGACTACAGCGTGACAGTGGCGCTAATCGTTAAATAGGCTTTTTGGCTATTGGGTACAAGCATTATTGTAAAACTCGTCATCTAATTTAAAGCAAGATATTGGATTTATTATATATTTCTAATGATTTCTCACGTTGCCCTCATTATAATAATTAACATATTAGACTTAAGGTGTATGAGTTTTATGAGTGATAAACAATATCATCACGGTGACTTAAAGGCGTCTTTGATTGCTGCAGCCAATACTATCTTGCAACGCGATGGCGCTAATGCCTTGTCACTGCGGGCGATAGCGGCTGAAGTGGGTGTTTCTCATATGGCACCTTATGCGCATTTCAAAAACAAAAAACAATTGCTGAGTCATATTATTGAGTCTGGTTTTGTACTCATGGCTGATGCGATGGAACACTGCACGGCACATCTAGATAAAAATGATGCTGCGGTAGCGGGAGAGTTAGTGTTGGCTTATGGGGTGAGCTACTTAGAGTTTGCCATCGCGAATCCACAACTATACCGTTTGATGCTTGGTCAAGTTGAGGCTTCAGCAATGAAAACGCCAGCATTAAAGACAAGTTCGTCGACTGAACAAAATAACCATAGTGAGAATAGTCATAATGAAAATGAGCAACTAAGACGACCATTTAATTTGCTTCGCTCCGCCTTTGCCTTACAAAATGAAGACAACCAAAAAGTAAAAGCCCAAGCAATTGGCGCTTGGGCTATGGTACACGGCATGGCGGCACTTATGACCGAAGGCCATATTCAGTTACCGCAAGGGGTTAACTTAAAACAATATTTAGCTGACGCCAGCTCGGTTTATTTCAAGCTTAAATCATAATTTCAATGTCGCTTAAGGGAAAAGCCACACAAGAATGACACCAGCCATAAGCTTCATCGGTTGAGCGTAGCTTTGCTTCTGCGGGGTTAAATACCGCGCCGTTTAACACCTTCACTCGACATAAGCTGCATTCACCAGAGCGGCAGGCATTCTCGGCGCTAAAGCCATAACGCTCCATGCTGTTGAGTAATGGCTCATCCACTCTGGCTTCAAAACTGCCTTGGCCTTTAATCGTCACCTTAATCACATCTGAGGCGTTAACATTGCTCGGCCATCCCGCTAAGTTTTGTGGGTTTTTAGGCGGGCCATTACATTCTATTCGTACTCGTCTGGCTTTGACGTTAAGTAGCCTGAGTTGCTCAGCGCAGTGGTCATGAAAGCTGGTAGGCCCGCATACATAGAACATCTTCTGTGATAATTTTTCAGCGTCATCCCCTAACAATTGTGTCAGCCGCTCAACATTAATCCGTCCTGTCATCCCTTGGTATTGCTCGTTGGGACGGGTAATGATCCAACTGATGCGCAAAAAATCATGCTCTTTTTCAAGTTGCTTTAATTCTTCATCAAAAATCACATCAGCTTGATAACTGCTGGTATAGATAAGATGCAGCTTTTGGTTTTTCTTACGCTCAACTAAGGTGTTGGCAACAATGTCTTTGATCATACTTCTGGCTGGGGCAATGCCTGAACCGCCTGCAATGAAGACTAAGTCATCACCGTGAAATAGCGGGTTATGGTAAAAGGTGCCCATGGGACCTGTGCTTTCAAAGCTATCGCCTGTTTTCACTTGATCTAGTAAATAGTTAGATACAAAGCCACCCTCAACCCGTTTGATGGTTAAATCATAATATTCTCGCTGCTGGGGCGCTGAGGATATGGCGTAAGGTCTAGCGGTTTTAGTGCCGTTAATATCGACAAATAAATTAATATATTGGCCTGCCTGAAATGGCGGCAGGGTTTGGGTGTTTGAGGTTAAGCGCAAGGTGACTGTGCTTGGGGTATCGACAATCACCTCACTGACAGTGAGCTTTAATCTTTTAGGATGTAACCGAGCGATAGTTTGGGCCACATTGCCTTTTTGTTCGTTAAAGTCGGTGCCTGCCTGATACAAGTTTTTTTGGTGTGCTAGCGCTTCATTGTAACCGTCGACCGCATGCAAAATATTCACCACGGGGCGTTGTTCTTTTTCGATGACTGAATTAGGCATGTGATAACTCCTGTTGTGGTTGCGAGGCCGCTTTAGGCTTTGATAATTGCTTTAGTACTTCTTTGGCGGTGCTTTGACCGACCATATAGGTTGGCTGGAAGCCGCCCATGCCATTCCAGCAACCTGCTAAGTTGAGACCGGCTACTTCACTGACGCGGCGACGAAATATATTGGCATCTTGGGTGTTTTGCTGGAAACCATATATCGCCCCATGGGGGGTATTTAAGTAACGCATCATGGTTAATGGGGTGGCCACTTCTACTTCTTCAATATGCTCACGAATGTGAGGAAATACTCGCTCGGCGTGATCAAGGAGTTTTTCTGCAAACTGGTATTTGGTACGAGCATAATCTTCAGGGCTGAGTGCTTGCCAAGGTTCGCCATACTGCAAACAAAGTAAAGATAATGCCGACTTACCTTGCGGGGCAAAACTGGGATCATCATGGTTATAGCAGGTCATCATGGTGTGTTTTGGCGGCGTTAACGATTGCATGATCTCATGAGCCACTTCTTCATCTCGATCATCAATAATAAAGTTGGATGCCGCAGTCACGCCGATATCACTTGGGGAGCAATCTAACCCTAGGTAAAGCACAAAAGCAGAGGTGCCAATACGGCGCGACTTCATATCAAATGCGGCTTGTTTCGGCGTTGGGATATCCAGCAGTTCATTGAAGGTGTGTAATGGGCTGGTATTGGAGATAACTTGCTTACAAGTAAATATCTCATTGTGCTCAGTTTTAACCCCAACAACTTGGTTTTTATCAGTAATAATTTTGTCAGCGCCGCAGTTAAAACGAACCTCACCACCCGCATTAAGGAATGATTCCAATAAGGCGCTAGAAATAGCTTGTGAACCGCCTTTAATATGACAAGGTTTGAATGATGCGTAGGCATATAGCATCACTGCCAAGTCACGAAACGGGAAGTCTTTTGGCGGTAAACCCAGATAGCACCAGTAGGCGGCGATAACGGCTTTAAGATCTTTATTGGTAAAAAATTGATCCAGTAATTCTTTGGCTGGCCTTAAGCCGTACTTCACAAATAACGGGCAGCTTGCTTTTAAAACAGCTTCATCATTTGAATGCCTTACTTTAGGCATGACCATAAAGCATTCCATGGCAAGGCCTGCACATAAATCTAAAAACTGGCCAATATTGTCTGCTTCTTCTGGATAGTGACTCACCAGTGTTTTACCCAGCGCTTTCCAATGTGCTGGCAAAGTAATATCAATTTCAGGCTTAGCGCCGTTAGCTGATGGCATCACAAAGCGATATAGCTCGCGCTCTTCAACCACATCAAGTTGATCCATGATGCCCAGTTCAGTGAATATTTGACGCATGATAAACGGATTTTGCTCAGTGCCCATGCCGCTAAGTTGGTGGAGAGCCACTTCAAATTCAAAATTACCGCGCACAAAAGAGGTGGCACAACCTCCAGGAATATTATGGCGTTCGAGCAATAATGTTCTTGCTCCGCCTCTTTGCAAGGTGGTTGCTGCGGTTAAGCCAGCGTTCCCTGCTCCAATTACAATCGCATCAAAATCTGTCATTGTGGTTTCAGCTCCATTGTTAGTATCAATTTGTTATATCGACTTGCGGTATAAATCCCTTGTGTCCCTTTGAACAGATAAGGCTCGAACGAGTAAGGCAAAGTTAAAAAGCAATCCTTACGGTGTAAACTTTATACTGTAAAGATATGTGTGTTATGTGTGCTTTGTCAAGATTGATTCAGTTAATCATCTCTGTTTTTTTGATCAATTAACTGGCTTTTGGACAATGGCTGTTGGTTTAGTTATCGGTTGAGCTGTCAGTTTTGTTATCGGCACTTGTAACGTCAGTGTTAACTCAGGCGTACAGTAAGGCATGACGTTAATATTCAGTCCTCACTGACTTGAGGCAGTGTTCGTGATTAAATAAATCGTTTTTGAGGCATAAAAATAATAACCGGAGCGATAAACATGAGTTGTCCCCACAGTAACTATCGGGCGATGGAAGAGGATATTCACACCGACTTTAAAGATGATATGTCCTATGGCGATTATCTACAGTTAAATCAAGTGTTGTCGGCGCAGCAGCCATTATCAGATCAACATGATGAGATGTTGTTTATTGTTATCCATCAATCCAGTGAATTGTGGCTAAAGCTAGCAGGGCATGAACTCAGTGTGGCGATTACCAATATCCAGCAGGGCGATTTTGGTCATGCTTTTAAAGTGATTTCTCGGGTCAAACAGATTTTTAACCAGTTAACTCAGTCGTGGAATATCCTCTCAACACTAACCCCTGTGGATTACCTTAAATTTCGAGATTCTTTAGGCCACTCATCGGGATTTCAGTCTTATGGTTATCGTAAGTTGGAGTTTTTATTGGGTAACAAGAACGCCTCTTTACTAAAAGTGCATGAAAGCGATCCTGTGGTGCATCAAGAGTTAACGCAAATTCTCGAAGCGCCTAGTTTGTATGATGTCACTTTAAAAGTATTGCATGAGCGTGGTTTACATATTGAAGCATTGCAGTTAAATCGTGATTTTAGCCAGCCCTATGAGCGTAATGATTCAGTGTTAAATGCATGGCTAAACGTCTACCAAAATGCCGACGAGCACTTTCAACTGTATGAACTCGCGGAAAAGTTAATTGATATTGAAGACAGTTTTCAGCAGTGGCGCTTTAAGCATATGTATACCGTGCAGCGCATTATTGGCAATAAAATGGGTACGGGCGGTTCATCTGGGGTGGGGTTTTTAAAAAAAGCCTTGGATATTAGCTTTTTTCCTGAGCTGTTTGAGTTACGCACCCATCTGTAAATTTGATTACGGGTTTACTACTATATTTACAACCCTGCTAGCACAAGTACGAGCGCGGGCAGCAATATCAGTAGCGATATCAGTAATAGTATCAGTTACAAATAACACAAGATTACCAATAAAAATAATCGGTTTTGGAGAGCAAGCATGGATCAGGATTTTGCGCTAACACTACAAACTCACTATCAAAGCTTTAAGGTGAGCGAGCGTATTTTATTGTCGGGCCACTCTCATCAAGCCTGGCCTGATGTAGCAAAGCTGGGCTTAGTAAAGTGCTTTGATGATGCCGCAAAACACATAGATGAAAAATGGTCACTAGCCTTTGAAAAAGCTGACCGGGTGCGTGACTTTTACCGTGGTTTATTGGGTGAGCCCCAAGCGCAAATTGCCTTAGGCGCTTCAACCCATGAACTGATCTTACGCTTTTTGTCCGACTTGCATTGCTTTAAACAGCCCCTTAAACGCCCGATTAAGATTGTCACTACAGATGGTGAATTTCACTCCTTGAGGCGCCAACTGAGCCGTTTAAAAGACATCAATGTTGATATTGAAGTGGTTGAGGTGCAGCCAAGTGACACTTTAGCTGAGCGCATCATCAACAAGCTTGATAGCGATACCGATGCCGTAATGTTATCAGCAGTATTTTTTGGCACCAGTGAGATATTTAACGACGTTGGCTTGGTGGCAAAAGCGGCACAAGATTTAAACATCCCTTGTTTGGTTGATGCCTATCATGCCCTTAATGTGCTGCCATTTAATCTCGATGCATGGCAGCTCACATCGGCATTTATCGTGGCTGGTGGCTACAAATATTGTCAGGCAGGTGAAGGCAATTGCATGCTGCGCATTCCTGCAGATTATCAGGGCAGCCCGATTATCACTGGCTGGTATGCGGAATTTGAGGTACTTGATCACGTACCGGGGAAAGTGGGTTATGGCCCGGGTCAAAGCGCTTTTGCAGGCTCGACTTATGATCCCGCCAGCCATTACCGCGCCGCTGAAGTGTTTGATTTTTTTGAGCAACATAAGCTTACTGACATCAAGCTGAGGGCGATAAGTCAGCAACAAATTAGCGTTTTATGGCAAGGGATTGAAACTATGGGCTTAAGCCGTGACGTTTTAGCTTTGCCGTCACATAACATCATTGATAATGCTGGATTTTTGTCTTTAACCACCGCCAAAGCCAATCAGTGGGTTGTGGCGCTGGGGAAACAAGGCGTTTTATGTGACAGTCGCGGCAATCAGTTACGCTTTGGCCCCGCACCATACTTATCAAATGCGCAGTTATCTAATGCGCTGAATGCGATTGAGGACTTGGCTAAAAGCTTGAGCTAGTTTTTTACTAAACTTTTTTACTAAATTTCTGTTACTAAAGTTTTTTTGCTTAGCTTTTGCAGCGCTTGTCTGCTTAAAAGATTAACCAGCCATGCTACTTGGCTGGTTAATATTGAGGAGTTAATTTTGAGCGCTTCACTTTATTTACTGGGGAGTTAATGTTTACAGAGGTGTTATCGTTTGTTGAGGGATAAATTGTGACGAATAGCTTGTCGTATCTGGGTGTGAAGCTCGAAGACGCGGCTGAGATCATTTAGATTTAAGGATATGTTTTCTAACATGACCAAATCTACATTATATTCTGGGTAGTGGAGTGACATAGACATGTAGCCAGATAAGTAGCCAGTATGGCTGTACTCTAAAATGCCATCTTCTTTATTGATCCTAAGCCCGTAGCCATAACTCATGTCCGGCCATAAAAATTTAATCTTGCTATGAGACTGTGTCATAAGCCCATAACTTTTTGGGCTGATAAACTTACCAGAATGTAATTTATGCTGAAATGAGGCAAAAGCTTTTGTGGATGCAATTAACCCTCCTGCAGGGAGAAGTGCTTCGTCAATCACTAAATCTGTAGCTGTAAGAACATCTGATTCATTTAGGCCGACAGCCAGTGAAGTCACTTTTCGTCGAATACTATCAATACTGCCCACTTCTGCATAAAGCTCGTCTAGCTTATTATTTTGTGAAAACTGCACAATCTGTTGAGCAAATGATTGTTGGTTTACCTGTTCGAGTAGTTGCCCTAAAAGAGAATAACCAAAGTTAGAGTATTGAAATTGACTGCCAGGTTCAAATTTATTGGGCTGGCCTAACTTGTCAACTCCAGAGGTGTGACTAAGGAGGTGATGTATGGTAATTGTTTCGTTATATCGTTTAGGATCAAAATGAGTTTTTTCGATTGAGCTCGACTCAATACTGTTGTGCTGTTTGGGTTGATTAGGGGCAGCCTCATCAAAAAGATAACTATTCAGTGAACCCTTTAAGTCTAGCTGACCAGCATCGACAGCTTGCAGAATCAAAGTGGCGGTAATTTGTTTAGAAAGAGATGCTATAACAAAGCTAGAACCTTGGGTAATTTCTTTGCCTTTTTGTAACTTGAGCAGTGGCTTACCATTTTCTAGTAAAATGACGCTGCCACTAAATGGCTGAGGTGAATCATCTATGGTGTCCTTGATTAACCTTGCTATTGATGTAGTTGTAATGCTGACTTTTTTAGGCGCTGTATTACCTAATAACGAGGAGGCATAGCCATAGCTTTGACTAGTTAGTAATAATAAAAAACAGATTAATTTGGTGGTGTTTACACAAACGGTCATTAGTTGTCCTTAACATTATTGGGCAGCATATTTTTTGGGGGTAACTATCTTGTTATCTCAACATTCAAATAAAAAAATCAGTTGCTTAACCTTAATTGCGAAGGCTGATTTTATTTTTCACTTTTTGCCTTAATTTTATATGCTCATCATTATGTAAAAATGATCGATGATAAAGCATCGAGATGGGCGCTTTATTCATTTTCATTGGGCAAGCAAGTAGCTTTACGCCTAGCTTTGTTGCAATCGCGGCAAGTCGTTTCGGGGTGATGGATATGGCATCAGTATGGGCGACATAGGCAAGCTGTGAGACTAGCGAAGTGGCCTCATGGGCAATATCTCTGGGTTTTGGCGCGTCACTTAATAGCATAAATAAGTTCGACTTTTCGCGCCTGACATTGATGGATACATGGCGCTCATTATAAAACTCTTGTTCAGTGATTGAGTCTACAATCCGAGGATGATCTTGTCTTACGGCAACCATCACTTCTTCTTCAGATACCTTTTCACTCACCACGCTTGGGTCGTTAATGGTGACAAAGTCTAATACCAAGTCGACCTTTCGATTTCTGATATCAGTAAAAATCTGCTCTTGATTTAATGGTGGGGTAAATACGTCAATGTCGAGGTTGGCTAAGTCATAAACCAATAAATCAGGGGCATAAATTTTATGGCCTACTTTAAATAAGGCTTCATAAACTAAATCTGATGCTGGCGCGAGTTTAGTCATCATGTAATTCGCATGGGCAGTAGGCTCAATAGAGCGGCCTTTGCGGATAAATAACGTATTAGCGATATCGGCTTCAAGTTGTTTTATGCGCATACTCACCGCCGCCTGACTGATATTAAAATGCTCGGCAGCTTTAGTGTATGACTGTAATTCATACACTTTTATGAAGGTGTTTAGCAGATTCAAATCCATATTACGGCCTCTTTAATATAAGTCAGGCTTATGTTTAACATCACTTGTAGCTTATTCATCGTTGTCACAGCTTATATATAATACACCTATTGATGATATTTAGTCCCCTTAAACTGATATCTGGCTTTACTTTAAACCGAGGTGTTTATGAAAAAATCAATTATTACTACAGTAATTTTGTCTGTATGTTCTTCAGCTGTCGTGGCGCACGATCATGACCATAGCGCAGGCACTGATGAGCATGCGCTTACTACCACATTCGAATACCAAGGAAAGCCAGCCACCAAAGCGACGATTGCAGCCAATAAAGCTTTTGCCAAAACCTTAGACTTTAACAATACCAAGGGTTTTGAAGAAACCCGTAAAGGCTTAATCGCCGAATTTGATGAAACGACCGCAGCCATCATTTGGAATGACTATCGATTTTTAGAAGGTAAAACCCCTGATACGGTGAATCCATCATTATGGCGTCAAGGACAAGTGAACCATGAAGCGGCAGGCTTGTATCAAGTCTCAGATAAAATCTTTCAGGTACGCGGCACCGACCTTGCCAATATGAGCCTTGTTAGAGGTGAAACAGGCTGGATTATTTTAGACCCATTAACGACCCCAGAGGCTGCTGAAGCATCGCTTCGTTTTGCGTTAAACAACTTACCAGAAGACGGCGATTTACCTGTGGTAGCGATGATCTATTCCCACTCCCATGGCGATCATTTTGGCGGCGCGCGTGGTATTCAAAAAATGTTCCCTGATGTAGTGGCTTATGGCTCTAAAAACATCACCAAAGAAATAGTTGATGAAAACGTGCTAGCGGGTAATGCCATGTCACGCCGCGTGTCTTATCAATATGGCACCGTATTGCCAATTGGTGAAACCGGTATTGTTGATGCAGCGCTATCAAATGCGGTCACTAAAGGCGAGCTAAGCTACGTCAAACCAATTGAAACTAATCATAAAGCTGATATTGAGTCTTGGACTATTGATGGACTTGAATTTATTTTCATGAATGCGTCTGGTACAGAGGCGACCTCAGAAGCTGTGGCCTATATTCCAAGTATGAACGCCATTTGGGCAGCAGAGCTGACCTATAAAGGCATGCATAACATTTACACCTTACGCGGTGCGAAAACCAGAGATGCGCTACTGTGGTCAAAGAAAATTAATGAGGTGATCACTGAGTTTGGTGCTGAAGCGGATGTGTTATTTGCTGCGCACTCAGCGCCGATTTGGGGCAATGAAGATTTAAATGACTTTCTTAAACTGCAACGAGACAACTATGGCTTTGTTCATAATCAGTCGCTGCGTTTAGCCAATAACGGCGTAGTGATGCAAGACATTGGCTGGGAGATCCAAAACCTGATCCCAGAAACCATTCAAAGTGCATGGCATACCAATGGGTACCACGGTACCTACAGCCATAATGCCAGAGCAGTATATAACTTATATCTTGGCTATTTTGATATGAATCCGGCAAACCTTAACCCACTGCCAACCCAAGCTGAAGCGGCTAAGTTTGTTGAGTACATGGGAGGCTGTAAAGCGGTGTTAACCAAAGCGCAGGGCGACTTTGATAAAGGCGAATATAATTTTGTTGCCACGGCAATGAATAAAGTCGTAACCGCTTGCCCTGAGCTACAACAAGGCCGCGACTTACTGGCTGATACCTACGAGCAACTGGGCTATCAAAGTGAAGGCGCGGGCTGGCGCAACGTGTATTTAAGTGGTGCTTATGAACTGCGCCATGGCATTCAAGAAACAGTGTTAAAAGGCAATTCTGCTGATGTGATCAGTGAAATGGACATGGGGATGATTTTAGATTATCTGGCAGTGCAAGTTGATGCCAGTGTTGCCCAACACAATAGCTTTACCATGAATATCGTACTGCCTGATATTAACGAAACTTACTATGTTGAAATGAGTAACGGTAACCTCAACAACATCAAAGTGACTAAAAAGAGCGCTGCAGATGCAACCTTTACCATCAACAAAGAAGATGTTGATAAGTTTAGTTTACAGCAGGTGAGCATCGCGGAATTACTGAAAACCAAGCAAGCCAGTTTACAAGGCGATCAGACAGTAATTCAAAAACTCGCTAAGTCGCTAACCCAAGCAAACCCATCGTTTAAAATTGTGCCATAGGGGAACGAGTATAATCGATTTGTAACATTCAATGTTAAAGGCAGACGAGTTAGTTCACCAACAAAAAATCCCTAGCTATCTAAGCTAGGGATTTTTTCGCTTAGGCTGGCTTAAATGCTAAATATCTCTTGGTTAACTAGATGCGCATTAGTGAAACTATTATTTTATGGCGATTATTTAAGGTATGTATCATGGCAACATGCCTAATAATAAATTATATATTACGTTTAGCTAAGCATTGAAAACCCGAATTCAAATAATAACTGCACACTCTTAATTGAGGTATAGAGGAGGAAGAGAAAAGTACTTTTTATATATTTCAAAAATTTAATATAAAGATATTAATATTTTTATATTAAATTAATAAATATTGAGTGAATTTTATCGTTCACGATAACCTAGTTGTTATTTTTTAATTTATATGCGGAATTTTATTCTGTAATTTGTTTTTGTAATAGTTTTATTTTGTGTTTTTTTTCTAATGTACATGCTATTTACTGGGTTGTTGTCGGTTTGTGCTGAGTGTCTAAATTTGTGATTGTGATGTAAAAATGCGTTACTTTCCTGTGGTTTATATTTTTTTATTGTTGTAGTATGAAACCACGATTCAGGGAAGAGTTAAGAAATTTATTATGGAAGATCCATTTTTTATAATATTTGCCTGCGCCTTCTTCCTTGATAATTCTATTATCAAAGGAACTATCACGTGAAAAAATCTCTCATCTGTGCATTAATCTGCGTACCATTATTTACTGGCTGTGCTTCAACATCTGATAACGCTGCAACGCTTGATCGAGATCAAGCTGTATCAGAGCTTACTGTCAAAATGGATAACTTAGGCTATAACCCAGTAACTATTCAACCTGGTGTTGATGAGTTTTTGAATATGGCGGCAGTAATATTAAAACGTCAGCGTAATGTGATTGGTGAATATAGAAAGCAAACTGAAAATTTTAGAGATGTACAAGCATTTTTATATGCTTATAAAGATGCCACCCCTGAAGAGCTTGAGCTTGCCATTGTGACATTTGATGCTGGCGCTAAAACTGAAGAAGAAAAAATTGCACCAAAAATCAATGCTTATAGCCAAGCGAATGAAAATGTTTACAATCAAAATGTCGAGTTAACAACCACTTTGACTATAGAGATTGCTAAGTCTGCTTATATCTTATCAGAACATGGCACTGCAGTAGCTCAAGCAACGGCATTAAATGCAGCTGGTTCTCTATTTTCATCTATGATGTCTGATGAAGAAACAGAAGAGGATCCACAAGATCTTGGTACTGCATTATTAAAAGCCACGGATCAATTATCACTAGCACTAGAAGCTAATGAAATTATTGATTTAGAAAAAGAAACAATTGATGCAGTTAAACAGCTTCAAGAAGAGCAGGAAGCTAAAAGCTAATGATTAAAAGCCTATTTGCCTTTTTTATGGCAATTGCTTTTAGCGCTTCTGTATATGCTTGGCCTGAGTGGGTAACGCATACACCGACCAATGATGATTACATCATTGGTATTGGGACTGGCAGCGATCGTATCGCTGCCAGAGATGCGGCTTTAAGCGAGATAGTGGCACAATTAAGTGTTGATTATAGCGTTGAACAAACTCAGGTTATAACGACTAAAAACAGCCATGCAGAAAGTCAATTTACGCAAACGAGTCAGATGAGTAGTTTGCCTTTTACGCTTGAAGGTGTAGAGGAGTTAAAGGCTGCGCAAGTCGACACAGAAACCGCTTTATTGCTTGGAATAAAAAAATCGACACTCATCGCTAACTTAGAAAATGAGTTGGCTATTTTGTCCCGTCTGTCACCCCCTCCCTCAAATCCTAGCCTGAAATTTATTTGGGCGCTTCGTTATGATGAAACGTTCAAACTTGCCAATAAACGCTTGAGAGTACTGAGTCTCCTTAGTGCTGAAAAGAGTGTTTTTTCTCAACAGCTTGAGGGCTTTATGGCACACAGGCGACAGGCATTTGATGCCGTGTCTTGCCAAGTGATCGCCAGTCATGAATTAGCCGCAGTCAAGTCAGCTTTAAGCAGTGCACTTCCTCATGGAGGTAATACGCCTTTGTGGGTCAAAGCTAATCTGAAATGGAAATACGCTAATCGTGGTGCTAAGCGCTTAGCCCAAGCCAATTTGTTGCTGTCGATTACAGAAACCAAGTCACCTTTTAGAGTATTACATCAGCGCAATGTTGTTGCCGAAGGCGTCGGTGCTGATTCTGCGATAGCTAAGTCAATTGCGCTGCAGCAGTTAGAAACACAAGTACAAGACCCTATCAGTAATTGGATGTTCGATAATTAGGATTTGTTATGAAATTTGTAAAATATGCTTCTTTTTCTCTACTCGCTTTAGCTGTGCTGGCGGGTTGTCAAAGTACTCCTGCACAGCAGACTCGCACAGATAAAGTCAGTAATCGAGCATCTAATGCGGAAGTGGCAAAAAGTGCTTACGAATTTAAAGACAGTGACATTCGTGTTCCGTCTTATTTTGATACTCAGGGTTTAGACCGCTGTAGTTTCGATGTAAACAATGAAAATGATGGCTGCCCACTGAAAAAACCTATTGTCCGGATGTATTTTGACGTCGCTAGGGTTACTGGTGAAGGGGAAGGGGTTGAAGCATTAAGTGCCTTTGAAGATCAGCAACTGTTAATGATGCTAGAGAATCAGTTTGCTGGCATTAATCGTTTTAGAATTGTTACCCGTGACGATAAAACTGTCTCACAAGAACAACAAACAGTTCTTGATCAGCAAGGGGCTAAAGCATTAGCTGAAAAAGTCAGTAGCCAGCAAGTGCTTCATCCAGATTACATCGTTAAATTAGATTCACTACGAACGGTTAAAAATGAAGGCAGTATCACCAGTTGGATGGATTACACCTTAGAGCTAACCAGTTCGGTGCTTAATCCTTACACTCGTGAAAAATTATCTCACCCTAATTTAGGCAAAATTAGAGTTAAATCTGAAGATGTGCGCCAGCGGTCTGAACTCAAATACGTCACTGCCAGCAATCGTTATGTGAGTGGCTTCCGTTATTTTGATAGTGCTCATGTTAATGCCGTAGTCAATGATATGGCTTCTCGTGGCATTGATATTTTATTAACGCGTATGCTGACAGAAATGCCTGCAACGACTCAGGTAATGGGTATAAAAGGTAATCAACTAAGTCTAGACCGCGGTCAAAATGCAGGTGTATTACCCAATGAAACCATGATTGTATTTAGCTATGAAGCAGGGTTTGTTGAACCTATTGGTGTTGCTCATGTGACTCCTTCTGCCAATAGTTCTATTGGCGAGATCATTCGCTGGAAAGATAATGACCTTGCGGATTCAATCAAGAAAAAAGCTAAAGGTGGAATTTATCGCCCTAATCCTAACAGTAAGGTATTTGCTGTTTCTGTAGGGACGCCACAAGGCTTTTTGGAGAAACGCACATGAGAACAATAGGCTTAAGTTTATTAGCCTTATTGTCTACGCCACTGGCGGCAGAGGTGAAGGTTCTCCCTGATGGCATAATGGAAACAACTGCCTGCGCTTATGGTCGTGGTAACTTGGCTATTTCTAGTGCTAAAACCCAAGCTGCGGCAGAGCTGGCAGCATTTATTAAAGGTAATAAAAGTTTAGCTATTACCGACAATAATCAGTTTTTAGGAGCATCGTTAGATGATGACACTGTGCGCCTTTATGAGCAGCAACGTAGTGACATTATTGAGGGGTTAAGTATGGGGGCTATTCCATTAAACACCTCATCACCTAGCTTAAGTGGTAATGATACTTGTGTCAGCGTTAGCTTGTCTTTGCTGGATATTCCTGCTCCTAGCCATCAAAACTGGGAAGAAGGTACTCAAAATATCAGTGTTACCGTGTCGGGTGAAGGTTGGCCTAAAAATGGCAAAACCGCTCGTCATCATGCTGAAATGGATGCTTTACAACGAGCTGTTTCACAGGTGGTTGGCGTGTGGTTAACCCAGCAGCACAGTCAGTCATCATTGATGAACTTACAGGTGTTAAATGATACTGAAACCACCCAAATGCAAGAGCTTATTGGGCAACAGTTATCCAGCCATAGCGAAGGTTTAGTTAAAGAGTGGCAGATTTTAGATAGCCAAAATATCGATAATGATGGTTTGCAAGTGACATTGCATGCGGTAGTTGAAAAAAAACCGCTAGTGCAGCAAGCATCCAAGCTTTTATCAGTAATAGGCTCGCCGCGGGTGAAAGTGATTGCGCCAGAGCCTTTAAAAACCGAATTAACCTTATGGTTAGGTGAGCAAGGTGTGGAAGTCGCTAACGTGGCTAGTTTAGTGGTATTGGCCGCTGCTGAGTTAGCGAATACCACCAATACCAGTCGATTACACCTCAATGTGAGCGTTCAAGATTTGAGCGGTAATATCTATGGCCACTGGAAAAATAACCCTGCGCTATTAGCTTTGCCCAGTGGTCAGCGAGTTGAACAAGACTTAATGTCAGTTCATCTTGCCCATGAACAACAAGCCCAAGATTTACAACAAGCGTTGCAACAGGCGTTTACTCAAGTTGTTGCTCGAGGCGGACTAGTCCGCCAAATATGGTTACCCCAATCCCAAATCAAGCAACCGCAAAAACTTCAAGCATTGTTAAGTACCTTGGGCGGAGTGTCTGATGTGACCATATATGAAAAAGATAACAACATTGTTGCTAGCCTGAGATATAAAGGCGCGACAGGTGACCTCGCTGATGCCGTGCATCAAGTGTTAACTACCACTGGTAACAGATTATCCGCCATCAGTATTGAAAATGATTTTACTCTTAGATATTAAAAAGTAAGGAAACTATTTTGAAATTAAGAATATTAACTCTAGCGCTTTCGCTTTCTATGCCAGCAATGGCGAGCGATGACTTTGATTTAACCGATATGGTGCCGGCAAGACCTGGTGCTGAACAGGTTGATAGCGATGATGTGCTCGTGCAAGGTGATGCCATCGTCGCTGATGATGCCAGTTTGGCGGTTGCGGTTGCACATCAAGCGTTGATTGAAAATGATGAAGACGGTGTCAAAATGATCCAGGTTGGTAGTGGAACAGGGATTTTGTCTATTGGTAGCGTCAGTTACACCACCTATGACAACCTCAATGCCACATTACTATCTAAGCGAGGCGCCTATAACCAAGCTTACTTGATCGCAAAAAAGCAGCTAATCGAAAACATGACAGGGGTTGATCATCAATGTAGTAATCTCGTTCAGACCAGTATGGATGCGATTGATACTGGCGTTGATAGTGTTGCCAATACACAAACAAAAATGATGGAAGCCTGTAAGGAGTCGATCTCAGGTTCTCTTGCAGGCTTCGTGACATTTGATGTGTATGACGATGTTGCAGCAAGTAATGTGCGTGTGAGTTTAATTTCTACGCCTAAAACACGTGCTCAAGTGCGTCAAAAGCATGGTGCAGTAGCGGTCACCACAGATCCTAATAGCATTTTTAAACAAGTTGTTAGCGATATCAAAGGTGGGGTGTTACCTCCAGTCGGCGCTAAAATCCTCACCCATGCAGAAACCGGTGAAGTTGTTGTTATGGGGTATGGCTCTGCGATTATTCGACAAAATAAAAATAAGTCTGTAGCCAATAAGTTACGCTCTGCAGCCAAGTCACAATCGCAAACCCGAGCTCGCTCAGCATTATTGGCAACCATGCAAGGTGAGAAAGTGTATTGGGAAGGTAGCTTTGATGAAAAGCAAATGGAAGGTTCTTCACAATTTCAATATGACGACCCTTACATGCAAGATCCTCAGCAAGTAAAAGTGCTTGAAAATGATCGTGAAACCTTTGTTAACCAATTTAAACAATCTGATGATTACTCGACACTAGCAAAGGGAACACTGCCTGCGGGTGTCAGTGTAAAAAGCTTTAGTAGTGAAGATGGTTACTGGCAGTACAGTATTGCAGTGTATTCACCAAGCCTTGAAGCTACAGCGAAAAAAGCCAATAAAGAGATGCAAGTGGGTGGGCAAAGTTTAAATGCCAGCGATAACTCAGCTCGCAAAATTAAGGCTGTTGGCGGTGTAAATAATAACGCGGCAAACCCACAAGCAGCTTCAGGCAAGGTATCGAGCACCGAGGAGCTTTAATGCTATCTATTGTTTTAGCTGCCTCGATTTTCTCTGGCGACATTTCCGTAGATAGTAGTGGTGTCGTTAGAGAAACTAGCCCTTTTTTTATTAGTGAGGCAAATGGTAGTAGCGCTAAAGTGGTGGCTTTAAAAACACACTCAAAAGCTGCTTTACAAGCAGCTTGTCGGCGTGCGTTAACGTTACCGCTACGAGAGCAAGTGCGCGCTGATTTAATGGCGCGTACGTCGCAAGTACTGCCAAAACCATTGAGTTTTATAGATGCCAATATTACGGATTATCAACAAGAAAAAACACACGATGGTTTGAATTGTGAAGGTAAGGTTAGTTCTAGTGATGCTTCATATAATATAGCCGGGCTGGCACTCACTGGCGCTTGGTGGGCAGCAGAAGACGGTGATATTGAGTTATTACGTGCGATGCTAAAGGTGGCGTTACAGCATAGGCGAACACAAGCCGATGCGGTGGCATTAATTGCGAGCCAAACTGATTTAGCATCAGCTTTAGCCTATTTAGACGAACATTTACACCCTGAAAAATTAACCCTAAACCAAAGTAAAATAGCTGTCGGGAAAATATGGTTAGCCGCTGAAAAATTTGATGAAGTGGTGAACTTAATGGGGGCCTGTGATGAGCCAGTCTGTCTGCAATTGCTTGAAAATGCAGAGGACAAATTACAACAAATTGAAGCTAGTCAAGCCGATGATTTAAGTAGTTATTTTTAATCACTAAGAACAATAAAGCCATATTGTAAAACGTAAAGGATAAAAATTTAGCGAATGAATGCTCAAGATATTTTAAATAAAAACACCGTCAATACCGGTGGCCAGCCCAAGAAAAAAGGCTTTTTTGCTCGAGTCGCTTCAGGCTTTTTAGTGCTGATGGTGGTGCTAATGGGCTTGGGTAATTGGGCTGACACCAAGCAATTACTTACAGAGGGTTATCAAGCATTCATTACTCATTTTACTCACCAGATAGAGGATAAAAGAGTAGCAGCTTTGGATATTGGTAATTATCTTGAGTTTGTGCAGCAGAGTGTGGGTATTCCTCAGGTGATTAAAACCTCGAATTTAGATCCCAATATCGAATATCGTTATTATAAAGATCCTAAATATCTGCTGACGCTAATTAACAAAGAGCAGCGCATTGTGGGAATTGTGCTACATAGCTTACAACATGAAAATCCGTTACTTGCTGAGTTCACCCCAGCAGTACCTTTTACTGACCACTTACTTAAAGCCAATACCATTGCAGATATAACAGCTGATTCAAATTTATTTTTTTATGATTATCAAAATGTGAGTTACTACCTGCAATCTAAAGAATTAGGGGCACAGGGAATGTACTTAAATTTGTTGGCCGGTTTCACTGAATATGAACAAGCTCAAACAAATGCCACTTTAACCTTGAATGAGCTTGAACATGCAACGTTAGAAGACAATTCTGCAGAGGTAAGCCAATTAACACAAAAACTAGCGGCTTATACTGCTAATTTTTATGGCATTTCTGAGATTTCACCGCAATATATTGCAGATTCATTGCTGACAAAGTATGAATTCAATGCTTACTTTTAAGGACATAGTCATGCGTAAACTACTGCTACCAATGATACTTCTACCGTCTTTGGTACTCGCAACAGATGCCTCTTTTGATGAGTTTAAAAAAGGCTGGAAACAGCAGCAACAGGATTTCAGCCAACAAAGACAGCAAGAATATGACACATTTAGGCAGCAATACTTGGCAGAATATGATGCATTTCGTGGCCAACTGCTAGAGCAATGGGCTGCACCTGCGCAAAGCTCAATTGAGCAAGAAATTGTTTATAGTGACGATTTAAACAGCAGGATTATTGTTAACGAACAAGCCAATACGTTAACCATAGAGCAGCTTGTTGGGGATGATCCTTTAACGTCAGCAGAACTGGATAAAAGCAATACAGCGACGTTAGTAAAAATCGTCATCGACAATGACGATTCTTTTGAATTGTTACAGCAAACAACGCCAAAAATGATTCAGCAACCTCAAGTCGAAGCATCTGAAATTTTGCTAAAACAACAAATTATTGTGCAGCATGAGCAAGTCGTAAATAGCTTTGAGGCTGACGAAAGGCTTACTGAAACTGAGCTAAAGACTAAGAAGCAACAGCTTGATAAGCAACAGCAGTTACGAGTTAAAAACCTTGAAAAACAAGTAGAGCAAGTTAAAAAGAAGGATGTGAAGTATAAGAATATACAGTCGTATACGATTGCGTTACCTGACGACTATTTATATAAAAAGGCATCACCATATTTGGATTCGTTTAATACACAAGCCAGTGAGCAGCGACAAGAACTGGCTTTATTGTTAGCAATCTCCCATGCTGAGTCATCATTTAATCCAGAAGCAAAATCCCATATACCAGCCTTTGGCTTAATGCAGATTGTCCCGAGATCGGCAGGAATGGATGTGGCTAATAAGTTGCTTCAACAAGAAGCTGCTCCCACCGCAAACGAACTCTATCAGCCAGAAACAAATATTCTCTATGGAGCAGGCTATCTTTCGATATTATCTGAGCGCTACCTTAAGGGCATTATTGATCCTCAAAGTCGAAAATACTGCGTTATAGCGGCTTACAATACCGGTGCAGGTAATGTCGCTAAGGCATTTAATGGTGGTAGCAATCGCAATGTTAAACAAGCATTAGGGAAAATAAATACCATGTCTAGTGAGCAGGTTTATCACACTCTAATGCAAGATTTACCTTATTCTGAAACTAAGAATTACCTTAAAAAAGTTCGTAAATTAGAAGAGCAATACCAAGCAAAATTACCCACATGGAATGGAAACAGTAAATTATGATGAAGAAACATTTAATGATCGCTAGCACCCTTCTTTTAGTTGGTGCATGTAGTAGCACTCAAGAGCCTCAGTCGACACCGCTAGCTGAAAATGACAGTGTCCCGAGTTGGGTATTGATGCCGACACATGAAACAGGCTTAGCATCTTCAAGCTGTGTTCAGTGGAGCGGTAATATGGCTGCAAGTAGAGCACAAGCGATTGCCAACGCACGTGCAGATCTAGCTGCGCAAATAAACACTAAAGCAATGGTGATGGATAAGCTAGTTAACCAACAGCAACAAGAAGATGACACGACTACAAGTAGTTCAAGCTTTGCACAAGTAAGCAAACAGATTGCTGAACAAAGTCTTGTAGGCGCAATACCAAAAGAAGTCGCTTTTGCTCGTATTGATGATCAAAAACAATTGTGTGCATTAGTCATTATGGAAAATACTAAGCCTTTATTTGACAAGTTAATTAAAGAGTCTGGTAAAAAGCTAGATCCTAACGATGAAGCCGTACTTTATTCTGAATTTAAAACTCAAAAAGCGATGAAAGAGCTAGAAGCTGAACTTTCATCTGCAAAAAAGCTTTAATAAGTTTGCTATAAAGTCACTACTTATGATTCATCAGAAATGAGTTTCACCTTACTCGGTGAAACTCTGAGTATCAGTAACGGTACAGATATTGGCTATAGCTTTTAACTGGATCCTATTAAGTAATAGAAGGTCTTAGAATGTGATATAACATCTAAGACCGTATTCTATTGTAAATTGGCATCGTTATCTTGCCCTGATTCTTGCTAGTAAACTTGTTAGATTGGAAAGGCGAGAAATTCATAGCACATGAAGCTGCGGAAGATAATAAAAGGATGATGTCAACTCAACAGCTAATGAAGTTCTTTGAAACTTCAATCATGGGTATGGCCGTAAGGATAGCTGATGGAAATCAGAGCGTACTAGATTTCACGAGAATGCTAAAGTGTACATGTAAAGAAGCGAAAACTTTGTCATGGCTCTTATGTCATTGCGTGTTCGTTCACTGGCGCATCTTGGGTCAGTCGTGACTACTTTTAACAAGGTCTGCCAGAAAAAGCAAAAAGCCGCCGCTTGGCCCGGGTTTTCGTCCACTGCGGCATTACTCAATCACTTATGCCCTAAATTGTCTTTAGAATCGATCCATTTCTATTATCACTTTCAGGTTGTTTGATAGCGAGATATCTCATCTGAAATGATTCAACTTTAGCATTTAAAGCGCTAGCTGGTTTAGGTGCTCTTTAACCAGTTCAATCATGGCCATTGCGGCAAAAGATAATGGCTTGCCTTTACTCCAAAATAAATTCATCTTCCAGCTTAAATTGGTATCAATAAGTTCACGCTGCACCACGCCTTCCAGTTGATAACGCTCGGCAATAAACTTAGGTAATAACATTATCCCAGTGCCTGCAGCAACCAGCGCTATGCCAAACTCAGGTTGATTCACTAAGGTTGGGCTTTCTATGCTGATACCAGCCTGTTGATAAGCATTAATGACCATCTCATGCAGTGAAAACTCTGCTTCAAATAAGATATGCTCGCAGTTACCCAGTGCCTTGATGGATATTTGCGGCTGCTTTGCCAGCGGGTGCTGACTTGGCAGCACCACGACCATAGGCTCGGTATGAATTGCTATTCCTTCAAACTCTTGATTAAGCTCGATAATACCTGTTGCTAGCTCTATTTCGCCATTTTTTAATGCTAAGGTTTGTTGCACTCCACCGCGAACTAACAGCTGATTATTAATGTGTGGATAACGTTGCTGGTATTTGGCAATAATTGGCGCAAATAGCTCGGCGCTACCCAGTGGCGCTAAACCTAACTTTAATTCGCCTTTATCGAGTCCTTTAAGTAAAGCGATTTCATCAAACAGCGCTTGTTTAGTACTGAGTAACTGCTGCGCATAGTCATACACCAGCTGGCCGTAGCTGGTCAGGGTTATGGCTGTGCCGCGTTTACCACGGGTGAGTAGCGTAAGCTCAAGTTCAGCTTCCAATTGGGTGATGGATTTTGACAGCGCAGGTTGGCTAATATGGATTTTTTCTGCAGCGCGATTAAAGCCACCACAGTTTACGATGTCGACAAAATATTGCAGCGTTTTAAGATCCATAATTACATAACCATTAGTTATCTATTTGGTAAATAATATTCATTATTTTTATTTTTATTGCAAGGGTAAAATAGCCACATCGAAACGAATTTAATCTGATGTGTTATGACTTCCTCCCTGCTGTTTGTAAAACGAACTTCCCATTTGCTGTTACAAGTGGCTTTTTTGTGTGGGTTAGCTTTTAGCGCCCAATACTTGGTTGAGCTGTTAGCGTTACCCATACCAAGTAGTGTGATTGGCCTGATTTTTTTGTACAGCCTGCTGGCATTTAAGTGGTTACCTGAGCGGTTTGTCGCGGTGGGTGCAATGTGGTTAATTGGTGAATTATTGCTGTTTTTTATTCCTCCGGTTATCGCCTCAATCCATTATGCTCCTATGTTTGAAGAGTTTGGGGGTAGTTTGATGTTCACCTTAGTGCTGGGCAGTATTTCAGTGTTAGTGATCACCGGTTTTGTTATCGATAGGGTATTTAGATTCGAGCGCCGTAGAAACCGCGCAAGTCGCAAAAGAGCAACAAAAATGTTAGCAGATGCAGCGCTGGCAACGTCAGATACGGTGGGAGTTTAATATGCAGTTTCTTAGCTCATTGACCTTAATGACATCGCCATGGATGACATCACAAACCGCTGCGCTAATCTGTCTGCTAGCAACCTTAGTGGCTTATTTTACAAGTAAGTTTTTATACCGTCATTACCATTACTGGTGGTTGTCACCGATTATTTCAACACCGGCAAGTTTAATGGTATTGGTAGTGATTTTTTCAGTGCCGTTACCTACTTATTTTGTTTATAACCATTATCTTAGCGCTTTGCTTGCGCCAGCAACTATTGCCTTTGCGCTGCCCATATACCGTGAGCGTAAGTTAATTGGCCGTTATCCATTAACAATTAGCATTGGGGTGATTACTGGTTTGCTGGTGGGATTATTATCTTCATGGCTGATTGAGCAGTTTGTTTATTTACCGCCTGAGCTATCACACAGTTTACTGGTGCGTTCAGTATCAACCCCATTTGCTATTGAGGCAACTACCGCATTTGGCGGTGCACCTGATTTAACTGCAACCTTAGTATTAATTACTGGGGTGCTAGGCATGTTACTTTGCGGCCCTGTATTTAAATTAGCCAAAATTAAAAGCCCATTGGCAAAAGGTGCAGCTTTAGGCGGCGCTGCCCATGGTGTGGGCGCGGCCAAGGCGGCTGAAATTGGCCAAGAGGAAGGGGTTGTGGCCAGCCTAACCATGATTTTTACCGGTATTGCTATGGTGATTGGCGCGCCGTTATTTGCTTATGTTTTAGTGTAAATAAATCAACTGCTTTATGTTTGCTTTTTAAGCAAGCTTACCGCATATTAATTAGTCAAAATGGTTTTGATTGTTATTCTCATTTGTTTAGGTAAATGCTGCGATGAGTTAATAGTAATCAAGTCAATACACCAGCGCCGCTAATTTGATATGGGTAAAATATGAAAAATAATAATATTCCACAAGAAGCTTTTGATTGGTACGATGAATATGCCCATGGCGGTATGGACCGTCGTACTTTTATGAAAAAATTAACCGGTTTAGTGGCGCTGGGCTATTCCATGACAGTATTAACCAGTGCGCTATTACCTAATTATGCCTTAGCCGAGCAAGTGTCATTTAACGATAGTGACATTAAAGCCAGTTATCAGAACTTTGCGTCCCCCCAAGGCCATGGCGAAGGTCGAGGCTATTTAGTGTTACCCACCCAAGCTGTAGAAAACCCTGATAGTAAATTCCCTGTGGTATTGGTTATTCATGAAAATAGAGGTTTAAACCCTTACGTCAAAGATGTGGCCCGCAGGCTGGCTAAAGCAGGCTTTATTGCGTTTGCGCCTGATGCCTTGTTTCCGCTAGGTGGCTATCCTGGCAATGACGATGAAGGCAGATCCATGCAGCGCACCCTTGAGCGTGAAAAAATTCAATATGATTTTGTTGCCGCTGCTAAGTTTTTAAAATCACATCAGCAATCTAACGGTAAACTGGGGGCAGTAGGTTTTTGTTTTGGTGGCTATATGGTGAATTATTTAGCCGCGATAGAAAGCGATCTGATTGATGCCGGAGTTCCATTTTATGGTACGCCAGCGGCCAAAGCCTTACGGCCAAATATTAAGGCGCCACTGATGATCCAATTGGGTGAGCTTGATAAACGGGTTAATGCGTCATGGCCAGAATATGAAGCGGATTTAAAAGCGGCCAATGTCGATTACGTTATGCACATGTATCCCAATGCTAATCATGGTTTTCATAATGACTCTACCGGCCGTTATGATGAGAAAAATGCTGAACTTGCTTGGTCAAGAACCGTGGCATTTTTTGAAGCAAGACTAGCCTGAGTTGAGCGCTAAGCTGTGTGTGGGCATGTGTTAACTTGCCCACCTGCTCAGTGCTATTTTTCCAGAGTTCAGAGTCAGGTGAACTCTTTGCTGGGTTATCTTATCGGTTTGCATATTTTATTGGCAGTATATCCAAGCTATTCACACTCAGCTTGAATACATACTTGCCACAAATTGGCGTTATTTGACACTTTTTTAGATTAAACTAGCCTGGCTGATGGCGAAGGTGTTGTTATCTTCTATACTTTTATTATTCAGTGTTTTGGCTGCAAAGATAAAAAGTAGTTTTAGCGGTTTAAGTCGATTTTAATATCAGGGAAGAAGAGCAATTTTTAGATTCTAATAGCTTTAGTTATATTCCCCTCCCTGCGATGGCAATGCCGTTTATTTCTTAATCTCAGTACCAATAAATTCATGGTTTAAGTACAGCATTTAGCACCCTTTATCGACTGTTAGCGCTAAGGTTTACTGCATGTGGTTTGGTTTATTATCGCTCAGAAATTGTATCTATGCTTCGATGATGCGTCGTGCAGCAGTTGTGTGTGTGCTATTTGTCTTAGTGACTTTGTTAATCGTAAGCGTATCTAGCTCGTTCGCTGCTGCTTTATCTGCCCCCTTATCAGAGCCTAAATCTGAGCCTTTAGTTGAACGCTCTGTAAAAACCTCAGCACAGCTCAAAATAACCCAAATATCAGAATCGTTATCACTAGCGTCAACAAAAGCAGTGGATATCGTATATTTGCAGTTACGTTGGCATCATCAATTTCAATTCGCCGGCTATTATGCTGCGTTAGAAAAGGGTTTTTATCAAGAAGAAGGTCTTGAGGTTCGTTTGCTTGAAGGCGATCCGCAACGCTTACCGGTAGCCGAAGTGTTATCGGGTAATGCTTTATATGCAGTAGGTAACAGTGAGGTGCTATACCATCGCCTTTTAGGTGAACCACTTATTGCTTTGGCTGCTATCTTTCAGCATTCACCATCTATCTTGTTGACGTTAAAAGAGTCAGGAATACGCTCTGCCCATGACCTTATTGGCAGAAGAGTGATGCTGGCGAATAAGGATAAAGATGCAGGCTTTTTGACCATGTTAGTTAATGAAGGCATTTCCTTGTCACAGCTTGAGATCGTCCCCAGCAGCTTTCAGCTTGATGATTTAATCACGGGCAAGGTGGATGCTTTTAACTCTTATATTACCAATGAACCCTATGTACTTGCTCAAGCTAATGTCCCCTATGACATTATTGATCCAGTAAGCTACCGAGTTGATTTTTACAGTGATATTTTTTTCACTACTGAAGCTGAGTTAAATAATTATCCAAAACGTGTTGCGGCAATGAGGCGAGCGACCCTCAAAGGTTGGCGCTATGCCATGGACAACCCTGAAGAAATAGTCGATATATTAATGGCTAAGTATCAGGTTAATAAAACCCGTGAGCATTTGCTCTATGAAGCTAATGCAATGCAAAACTTGATTCTGCCTAATTTGATCCAAATTGGGCATATGAACTCTGATCGCTGGCAACATATGGCAAATACCTTTGCTAAGGCCAGTGTGGTCAATGATATTCGTCACCTTGATGGCTTTATTTATAATGATAGCCCTACATCAACTCCTAACTGGCTCTACCCGGTATTATCCATAGCGCTTTTTTTGGTGGTTTTAGCCAGTAGTATCACTCTCTATATGCACTTGTTTAATCGACGTTTGGCAGAGGCTAAAACGACTTTACAGCAAAGTGAGGAGCGCTTTAGGGCTCTTAGCGAAGCAACCTATGGCGGTATTGTTATCCATGATCAGGGCCGTATCCTTGAGTGTAATAATGGTTTATCCACTATTACTGGTTTCAGTTACTCAGAGCTCATTGGTATGGATGGTTTGAAATTAATCGCGAAAGAGTATCTTGAAACGGTAAAAATAAGAATGCATCAAGATGATAGAAATAGTTTTGAAGCTGAAGGCCTTCGCAAGGACGGAACACGATATCCGCTAAGCATTAAGGGAAAAAATATTACTTATAAAGGCTGTAATGCACGAGTTATTGAAGTTATTGATATTAGTAATAATAAAAAAATTGAAGATCAACTCAAACTCGCAGCCAGTGTTTTTACTCATGCCCGTGAGGGCATCATGATCACCGACATTAATGGGGTTATTATTGATGTTAACGCCACTTTTAGCGCGATTACCGGTTATGAGCGAGAAGAAGTCATTGGCAGAAACCCACGTTTTTTAAACTCAGGTAGGCACAACAGCGAGTTCTTCAACAGGATGTGGGCATCGTTATTACAACATAAGCAGTGGTCAGGCGAGCTGTGGAATAAGCGTAAAAATGGCGACATATTTGCCGAGCTAATCACCATTAGTGCGGTTACAGATTCCGAGGGGCAAACCCAAAACTATGTCGCACTGTTTTCAGATATCACCTCAATGAAGCGCCATCAACAACAACTAGAACACATTGCCCATTATGATCCGCTAACAGGGTTAGCCAATCGGGTAATGCTGGCGGAACGACTGGATCATGCAATGAGTCAGAGCATCAGACGCGGAAAATTTTTAGCCGTGGCTTACCTTGATTTAGATGGATTCAAAGCCGTTAATGACACCTATGGCCATAATGTCGGTGACGAGTTGCTAATTACTTTGTCGCAGTTAATGAGCGAAACTCTGCGAGATGGAGACATTCTGGCCCGTATTGGTGGTGATGAATTTATTGCTTTACTGGTGGATTTAGAAAGCATGCACGATTGTGAGTTGGTTCTAGAGCGGATGCTAGAGATAGCAAGTTGTCCGATTAAAGCTGCTGGAGCCATTTTGCAGGTGTCTGCCAGTATTGGCGTTACCTTGTACCCTCAAGATGGTGTGAGTGCAGATCAACTGATACGCCATGCCGACCAGGCCATGTATATAGCTAAACAAAGTGGCAAAAACCGCTATCACCTGTTTGATGTCAATAAAGACAAATCCTTACAAAGCACCCTTGAGGTGATTGATGATATTCAGCGGGGGATTGAGCAAGATGAGTTTGTTTTATATTACCAGCCGAAAGTGAATATGAAATTAGGCACTGTGATCGGTTGTGAGGCGTTGATCCGTTGGCAGCACCCAGAGAAAGGCTTGCTATTACCTGGGGAGTTTCTTCCTTTTATTGATAATCATTCCATCAGTGTCACTTTGGGATATTGGGTTATTGATACCGCGCTTTCACAGATGTATTCATGGACCCTTGCTGGCTTTGATATTGCTGTCAGCGTTAATATTGACGCCTTACAATTACAACAAAAAGATTTTACTGCCAAACTCTCAGCAGCATTAGCGCAGCGACCGTTGATTAAACCGAGTTCATTGGAGCTTGAGATACTAGAAACCAGCGCGCTGGGGGATATGGGGCAAGTGCTGGCGACAATGGAGCAATGCATTAATATTGGCGTCAGCTTTGCACTTGATGACTTTGGCACAGGGTTTTCATCACTCACTTACCTTAAACGTTTACCTGCCAACCTACTGAAGATTGATCGGAGTTTTGTCAAAGGCATGCTGATTGATATTGATGACCGCGCCATTGTGATGGGGGTGATTAGTTTATCGCGGGCTTTTCATCGCCAAGTTATTGCTGAAGGTGTTGAAACCATCGAACATGGAACCCAGCTATTGTCTATGGGCTGCATGCTAGCGCAAGGTTATGGTATTGCACGGCCAATGCCTGCTGAGCAATTACCAATGTGGGCAGAGAGTTGGAAGCCTGATAGCGCTTGGCAGTAATCAAGAAAATACAGAATAGGAATGAGAAGGTTAAGTAAGCGAAGAGTAAAGGTCAGTGGAGCACTCGAACCCCACTGTTATTTGTCTTTTGTTTACCTAGCCAATGGTTACCTAGTTAATATTTACCTAGCTAACTAGGCCTGCATTGTCACAGCGCCGAGATAAAGCATATAGCCACTAAAGCTCACTAAACACAGCGCCCCCGCAGTGCGGCCAAAGGTATAACTTTTTTCAGTAGCAGGGATGTTTCTTTGTTTAAAATAAGTAACCATAAATGCCACAGCGACGATAGCGGTGAGTAACAGCATCATAGGGTAATCACGGGCGACCAATAATTCTGGTAATGGCTGCTTGTCACCTAACAGCGCAGGGAAGGCAATCACCCCAAGTATATTGAAAATATTTGAACCAATCACAGTTGCAAATACCATGTCATGCATACCGCGGCGCACTCCAGCAATGGCTGCTGCTAACTCTGGTAAACTGGTACCAAAGGCAATAACGGTTAGCCCAATGATTAACTCACTGATCCCGGCAGCTTTAGCCAGTTCTACAGCGCCCCAAACCATCAGTTGTGAGGCGGCTAACAGCACACTTAGCATTAATAGCGTTTCCACAGCAGAGCGGCTTTTAGATATTCCTAAAAACTCAACTTCTTCTGCGTCAGCTTCGCCTTTACCCACTAAAAAGGCTAGGTAACCACAATATGCCGCTAACGCTACTAGTAGTAATAAGCCATCTTGGAAGTCTAAATTGCCGTCTGACATTAACAGGGCGCAAAATAAGATTGCCGCGATTAAGATAGGTAAATCCCGACGAATGAAATGGACTTTAATGGATAACGGCACGAGTAAAGCACAAATGCCAAGCACTAATCCTATATTAACGATATTAGAGCCAATACCATTACCAATAGCGAGTTCGCCAGCACCATTTAGGGCTGCGATAGAGGACACGAGAAGTTCTGGAGCTGAGGTGCCAAAAGCCACCACAGTCATACCGATAAAGGACATAGAGACTTTGCAATGCTTAGCCAGAGTCGCAGAACTTGCGATCAACCGGTCGGCACTGACAGATAAAGCGATAAGACCTGCAACGAGTGCAAGTAAAGGTAAAAATAATGACAACATAATATAACGCACTGCAAGGGCTGGTTGTGTTAAGACACGAAAAACCCACGCCCAGCCCTAGCTATATGCGTGTGGTCATTCGAGTCTCGCCAGACGCTTAATGCTAAGCGTTGATTGCACCATGGTCTTCGACCAATTATGTTGACACAACCTCCTGTCGTGGTGACAGAACGGCTACTCCCTCAAATTTGGGCGCATTTTAATCTGTTATTCGATTCGTTTCAATAGCAAATTTGTGGCTAATCGCGTCAAAGCTACTGCCAAGTATTTAGCACTGATATCGCTCGGCTTACAAGCCTTAGTGCTAGGAGAGACTTGTCATGCTAAAAACCGGCTAAGATAAAGGCAACTAACTAAAAGGCCGCTTATTCTTCATTGTCATTAAGGTTATTAAAGAGCGCATCAGCAATGCGTGTAAATGTGGCCAAGTCTTCAACTGGCAGGTTTCGCAGCATTTTTTGATTCACATCGTTTTGGGTTTTTGCAATCAGTACAGCGAGTTTTTTACCGTCTGCAGTCAGTGATAATATCTGACTTCTTTTATCTTCTGGGTTTGCCGTTTTCGTTAGCCATTGGTTATCCATCATTTCTTTTATTAACCGAGCAATTTGTGCTTTATCTCTGGCTAAAAGGTTAACGATATCGTTTGCGGTGCAAGTGTGACTGTTGTTAATCAAGCTAAGGCATTTAACATGCATGGCATTTAAGCCAATTTCATTAGCCTTAAGAGAAGATCGCATGGCTAAACGGTATGAATGTGCGATGTTAAAAATCGCATCAGAAATGGATAAGTGACTCATTTTTGGTTGGTCCTGATAATTAGTTGACTTAGTCAACAATGCTAACTATAGTTGACCTTATCAACTTACTAGCTTTTTTTCAAGTCGAAGAGGATGTCTCTATGAAGCCTAGAAAGCCCAATTTGCGCTCTGTACAGGTTGCAGAGATTATTGAGCTGTCGTCTCATTTACGTCGAATTATCTTTAGCGGAACCAGTTTACAAGGTTTTCCGCAGGGGCTTGAAGGCGCGCACGTTAAAGTGTTTTTGCCATCGACGGGCGATGAAGCGCAAAAAATGCGTTCGTACACGATTCGTTTTTTTAACCCACACACTAACCAGCTAGGGTTAGATTTTGTGATTAACCGTCACCAAGGTCCTGCCACCAGTTGGGCAAAAAAGGCAAAAGTGGGCGACCGTATTAGTATAGCGGGCCCAGGTTTGATGAAATTAACTGACTTTAATCACCATAGTTACTTGCTGGTGGGGGATATCACCTCTGTAAATGCCATAAATGGTTACGTGCCTAGATTTAATCCTGATGCCCAATTAAAGGCCATTATTAGCGTGCCTACCCGTGCTGATATCATTGAGATGGATTATGACGATTCAAAAAATACTCATTGGTTTATTGAAGATGAGTCAACAATAACCCTTGAGCAACAAGTACAACTAATCGCTAAAGACTTACCCAAGGATAGTCATGTCTTTATGGGGCTAGAAGCTGGTCAAATACGCGCTTTGAAGCCCGTATTACAACAACAGCTTGGTTTTGAAAGGCTTAACATCTTTGCTGTTGGCTATTGGAAGCAAGGGATTGATGCTGATCGTTTCGGGGCGTTGAAAAAAGTTAATCCACTGTAAATATCCATGATAACCGTCATAGCCAAGTGACAAGCTATATTATTATCAATCACAGCTAAACCATAGCAGCCAGAGCTATAATTACTGCTAAGCATAAGTATATTAGCGATTAATTGTGCTATATACCTGTTAGTCAGTGGTCAGATATCTGGCTGTTTTGATATTTAAATAAAATAATACCTTTACAATTTTTTAAACTAATGTAAGATTCACCTCGCTCTGACATTCAGAGTTATTAATGAAACATCAAGTAAAAGTAAAGCCTCAGAATTCTACGTTATCGTTGTTCCTCTGTGTTTCCCTTAGCTTCATCGTCACATTAAATAATTCAGCTCTCAGCGCATCGCATTTTCGCGATAAATTTTTTAATTCTTAATTATATAAGGGACACATTATGTCTAACACTACTGGTATCGTAAAATGGTTTAACGAAGACAAAGGTTTCGGCTTCATCACTCAAGACAATGGCGGCGCAGATGTATTCGTACATTTCCGTGCTATCGCTTCTGAAGGTTTCAAAACTTTAGCTGAAGGCCAAAAAGTTTCTTTCGATTTAGAGCAAGGTCAAAAAGGCCCACAAGCAGCTAACGTAGTTGCTATCTAATTTGAAAGTCGACGTCACTGGCTAGCCAGTACGTTACTTCAAATAATTACGCTTTTAGGTTTACCTATTTATCGTAATTATTAAAAGAGCGAACCTTTGGGTTCGCTTTTTTGTGTCTGAAATTCAAGGTATAACGATCTGTGTATCACATCAAGGCGCTTAAGCTTAGAAACTAAAAATGCTGCAACTAAAGCGCTAGCTGGAACGCATTTAATCTTCTAAGCCTGGTAGCCTTTTTTGGCTTTAAGAGAGCTATTTTAATAAAAGCTAAAAGCTTAGCTGGTTAACCCATCTTTTGTCAGAATAAGCTCTTTAACTGCTTGGTAATATTTAACGTAACCTGTGCCGCGACACTCACTGACAATGGTGGCATAATTTAGCTATATATTGACTACAATGTCGGTGTGCTATGCCAAGGTGTGTACCATTAAGCTGAGGAGAATTAAGTGAGCAATAGACAATTAATACTACTGCTTAGAACCAGTATTACCATTGGTATTTGCTTAATTTTACTTGGGATTTATTTACACAACTTTAATGATACCGTAGCCGCAATGGGCGTTAAGGGAATTATCATCAGCTCGATGTGTGTCGCTTTTGGCATGGTGCTGTCACTGCCAACTAAAATGTATTTAACCTTTATTTTGGTTGCTAGAGAAGCAAATAAAAAAGACTCATCCGAATGATGCTATCTGGCGGTGAGCGCAAGTTCATTCTCAGCCTCAACTGCAACTTTTGCCTCAAGCTTAACTTAAGTCTTATTCTTCACAAGATACCTTTTGGCGACACACTTGGTTTCTACCGGCTTTTTTCGCTTGGTACAAACAGCGATCGGCTAAGGTTAAAAGCTTGGTTTTATTAACTAGGTGACGCTGATTGGCACTAACACTTACCACCCCAGCGGATGCTGACAGAAACCCGGTTGCTGAATCACTATGCTCAATCTCGAGCCGTTTAAGCTGCATGGGGAGATCTTCAAGCCAGTGCTTATTTTGATTTGAACTGACAGAAACCAAAATAAATTCTTCGCCACCAAAGCGCACCACCATATCGGCACCTTGGTTTGAAAGTAACTGGGCAAAGCTGACCAAGGCTTTATCGCCCATTAAATGCCCGTAGCGGTCATTATATTTTTTAAAGTGGTCAATATCGATCATCGCCAATGAAAGGTACTGCCCCTGTTTTAAATTGTGTAACAGAGTCGAGAATTGCTTATCGAAATTATAGCGATTATGAATCCCTGTTAACTTATCAGTTTGCGCTTTTTGTGTTTGAATTAACTCGTATTTATATTGTTTTCTCAGCAGTACATCCGTTTGATATTGCATCGCGGTCATGATAGCAACTGTTATCACATAGAAGTTTATACTCCAAATGATATCCACCTCGGTGTTGAATTGGATTATAAGCAGAGCAACACCCAGTAACAGCCAAATAATGAACTTTTGACCTAAGTGAAGTATGGGAATGGCTGTAATAAAAATGGCTGACAGCATAGGGCCGCCTTCATGGAGCTCTTGATGGTTAATAGCATAGCTATAAAAGAATAAACCATTGATGAGGGTAAACAGCACCGCAAAAAATAACAGTATCGAATCAAGGTAACAGGTGGCTGATTTTTTAATACTGAAAATCATTACCATTGCAATTAGGAGGCTGACAATACGGGTTAAGATGTCGGCGAAAGTATAATTAGTGGCTGCAAATGAAGATAGGGTAAAAAATAGCAACACCGTAATTAAGATGTAACTCATCATTACTGCATTTGTGCGTGAGCGTTGATTTAAAGATTGTTGAAATGATAGTTCTGCCTCTTTATCTAACACCCACTTAGCAGGTAACCATTTCATTATTGACTTCCTTAGATTAATACTACGAGATACGACTCAAACCCTCAGTTAACATTATAGTATTAGTTAATTTTTTAGTTAATTTTTATTTCGCATTTTGGCTACTTGATCGATTATTTTATGATTAATCTCGTGACTATTAGTTAGACAGTATTGCATGAATACCCTCTATTCATGCTGTTGCTTTACAAGCCTGATACAGAACTTTAGGGCATATTGGGGCAAGCCTTCTTATTAACTATCTTGTTAATAATCTCAGTAAATTGAGTTACATTGTGGATTTGCTGCTGGTCAATATTGATATGCTCTAACGCAAGTTCAATATTAAGGTTATCAAGTTCTAGTTGCGCGATTAGCGACTTTGCATCTAGCTCTATATGCTCTAGGGTTAAGATAAGAAAGTCATTGCCAAACACTCTAAAAATTAACGACTCTGGCAAAAATGCAGTTAACTTGTTGGCTATAAAGGTAAGTTTTTTATCACCTTCGAGCCAGCCGTGGGTTTTATTGTATTGACCAAAATTGAACAAACTGATGACGTAACAGCAATGATAATGTTTGCTAAATAGCTCTTCGTTTAACGTGATAACGTGCTCTAGATATCGATAGTTATATAAACCGGTAAGCGAATCTTTGTAATAATAGGCAAGCCTTGCTTCTTCAAACTCATCCTTTAAATAATTATGATCAACAGGAATTAGATTAGCACTCTCTAGCACTGGCACAGCTGCTTTTACCGTTTCAGGGCAAAATTGTTTACCTGCCAGCGCCTTTATTTCTGCGATAGCTTCTTGTTTCGATTTACTCATTTTATAGATACGTTTTGAGGTCATTGCATCAAAGGCGTCAACTAAAATGAGAATATGAGAAAGTGGGCAGATCTGTTTGCCTTTAAGTCCCCGAGGGTAACCCGTCCCATCATAGTGTTCATGATGGCACCTGATGATTTCAGCATGTTTTTTAAAGGCTTTAATCGATACCAGTAGCTTGTAGCCGCTGTCTAAATGCTGCTGAATAATTTTGTATTCTTGCGAGGTGAGTTTACCTGGTTTTAGTAGAATACTATCGGGTGTAGATATCTTACCTATGTCATGCATGATTGCTGATTCATAGAGGATTTCCACTTCAGCATTACTAAAGCCCATCTCTTTAGCTATCATCACTGAGTATTGTGCAACCCGCCGCGTATGACCAGCGGTGTAGCTATCGCGCCGCTCCACTAAATCAAGCATAGATGATAGTACTTGACGGTAGTTTTTTACATCTTGTTGCTTGTGTTTTAGTGCCAGCTCTCGCTCTTTACTATTAAGGGCATTTCTTTCTATCACGTATAAACATATAACCAGTAACACGGATAAAAAGATGGCGATAATGGCAACCAGATTATTGTAAAAATTGAGCTCAACCATCAGCTTGTTGATCTCTTGATCTACTGCAAATTCTAAATCATCCACATATACCCCTGTGGCGATAATCCAATCAAAAGGCTTATATAATTTGGCATAGGCCAGTTTTTTAACGATTTCATCATTGGTTTTACGTTTGAAATAATACTCGAAGTAAACTTCACCTTGAGCATTAATGCCATCAAGCTCCATCTGGAAGGGGTAGTTACCTTTGATGTCTTGACTGAGGGTTGATAATAGCAGCCCTTCGGTTTCAGGCTGGCTAGGGTGAACTTTTCTAATGGCAAAGTCATCACCACCGGCGTAATTAATCACTTCATTTACCCAAACGTAGGTTTCTGGGTTCTGCAGTTTAATTAGCCTAATAAAGGCAGCGATCCTTTTTTTCGCTTCATTGATAACTTGAGGTGGTAATAATGACAGTGTCATTTGCATATCATCAGCAATCGCTGTGTTAATACTTATTTCAGCCAAGGTATTGTCTGGCTTAGAGGAGTGTAAACTTGGCTTATGGGATGACTGACAAAGAGCTTGTCCTGATTGTGTTAATTGGTATTGAAACTCATCATCGTCAGCGGCTAAAGTTTGTAGCACTTGGCAGCGTTGATGTTCAGGGGTGTTATTAAGTACTAATTTGAATTGTTGCGAATGCGTTTGTAGATTAGTTTGTTGTTTTTGGTATTCGCGCTTAAGGGTTGCTTCAGCTGCGATATGCACCGATGAAACAAGATCAGTAATATGCTCTTTTTTTAATTTAAATAAGTTTTCGCTGATAAGCTGTTTTTGCTTATCGATGACAAAATCTTCTGAGCGATTATCTAGATACAGAATTGATATACAGAATGAAAATACAATCAGTCCAAATAATAATGACTTTCTTAAATGCAGGTTAATCATATCTATAAGTCGCCCCTTATTAAGTTATTGTGACTAATAAGGGCTGATGGAAGCACAGGGGCGTAATATGCCACTAAGTGCTTGAGGTGTTTGATGCTAGCTGCGCGTATAACGTCAGAAGGTCTTGTAAAATAGCGAAGAATAACAACATAAGTGGTTTGAAAGGCATTGGCCTGAGTAATGCTATCTATTACAGAGGCATCAGCTAACGTGACATATTCTAACGTGACGTCTAGTAAACTAAGATTGAGTAAAGTGAAAAATTGGCTCATCCTTAATCACCTCTAAAAACTCCATTAACTAAACAATAGCGCATTTATTAGTGAAGTTACAACTAAGTTAACCAAAGGGATTGCTGAAATTTTTCAAAGTTAGATATTATTGATTTAATTTAAAAAATATAGCTTGTCACAAGGTGATCTTTCTAGGCAGTTATGGCTAAAAATTCCTATTTACAGGTCAAGGATGAGTTAAAATGACTGGCTAGAGCAATATAACCGCGAACAATTATTTACCGCTTTTGCCGCTTTTGCCGCTTTTGCCGCTTTTGCCGCTTTTGCCGCTAATGCTGCCCAGTATTCCCCGCAAAATTTGTTTGCCAAACTTACTGCCCACCGCGCGTGCAGCTTGTTTTGAAAAGCTCTGTACTAGACCTTGACGGCGCTTGGTGCCAAATAGCAATTCGCTAAACCAATTGCTTTGTTCATCCTCGCTATCTTTTTGGGGTGTTGAGCTTGGTTTTTTTGGGGTAGACTTTTTAGTGTCAGCTTTTTCTATAGGAGGCTTGGCATCAGGGGCTTTTTCAAGTTGCTCGAGTTGATTGAGGCGTTCATAAGCCGACTCGCGATTAATGGCGATATCATAATGATTGCCGATAGGGCTTTGGGCGCGACAAGCATTACGCTCAGTCAGTGTTAATGGCCCCATACGACAGCGGGGCGGGGATATCAGCGTTTGCTCAACCATACTGGGCACACCATTATCTTGTAAGGTTGATACTAAGGCCTCACCCACGGCTAAGCTCGAAATCACTGCGGTGATATCCAGTTTAGGATTTACCACAAAGGTTTCAGCGGCGGCGCGAACCGATTTTTGGTCCCTTGGTGTATAAGCCCGCAAAGCATGTTGAATACGATTACCTAATTGCCCCAATATCGCATCGGGTATATCGTCAGGAAATTGTGAGCAAAAATACACCCCAACCCCTTTAGAGCGGATTAGGCGCATAATTTGCTCGATACGCTTAAGTAGATGATCTGGGCTATCCTCAAACAGTAAATGGGCTTCATCGATAAAAAAGGCCAACTTAGGTTTGTCGGCATCGCCGACCTCAGGCAGGTTTTCGTATAGCTCTGATAACAACCATAGTATAAAACTGGCATATAAATTTGGGGTTAATACTAATTTATCTGCCGCCAGAATATTGATTAAGCCATGGTTTTGCTCATCAACGCCCATGATGTCACTTAGCTCAAGGGCGGGCTCGCCAAAGAAAACCTCACCACCGTCACGCTTTAAACTCATCAGCGATCGCTGAATCGCCGCTAATGATTGCGCACTGACTAAACCGTATTCAGCACTGATGGTTTTACGCTCTTTTGAGACCAAGGTCAGAAGCGCTTTAAGGTCGTCTAAATCCAGCAGTAATAAGCCTCGGCTATCGGCTAAGGCAAAAACGATGTCTAAAATGCTGCTTTGGATGTCATTTAGCCCCAGCATTCTGGCTAATAATGTTGGCCCCATTTCACTGACGGTGGTGCGAATAGGGTGACCTTGCTGGCCGAGTAAGTCCCAAAAAACGCATGGATTAGCTTGGGGGCTGAAATTGCTAATACCAATTTTATCAGCGCGGGCTAATAGTTTATCTGACACCTTGCATGCAGCGGCTAGACCTGAAATATCCCCTTTAATATCAGTAACAAAAACCGGCACACCTTGACGGGAAAAGTTTTCAGCTAACATCATCAGCGAGACCGTTTTACCCGTACCTGTCGCTCCTGCAATTAAGCCATGACGATTACCATAACGCAGTTGTAGCTCAACGGGATTATCGCCTTTACCTATCAATATCGTGTTTGTTGAACTTTGTTTCATTGTCGCTCCTTGCAGATATTGCTTTAGGTAAAAGCACAAAGGGGTGATGGTTAACGCTTATGTAATACGTTTATGGCAATAACAGTGTAGAACAAGAATGTAAAATAAGAATGTCGAATTGATTGGCTGGCGCACAAACGCTGTGGCCGCTAAGTAGCATGTCGCTAGCGAGTGATTCATTTTTGTAGCGCTATAAAATCTATAGCTCATACGAATAATAAAAAATTATCGTTTTAAGAATTTTTAATAATTATTTTAATCCTCTCCATTGCCGTAAACTAGCCCTATTAAATCAACGCAAGCGTTTTAGATTGTTATTTTGTTATCACTACTAACAGCGCTTTCATCTCTGTGAAGCTAAGGGAAAATTATGAAATTTTTACACACTATGATCAGAGTTGCAGATCTTGAGAAATCGATTGAATTTTATACTGATGTGCTGGGTATGAGTGTGCTCGATAGAGCTGAAAACACTGAATATCGTTATACCTTAGTGTTTGTTGGTTATGCCGATCAGCCAGATGGCACTAGCATTGAGCTGACTTACAACTGGGATACAGACCAGTATGATATGGGTAATGCCTTTGGTCATTTAGCCTTAGGTGTGGATGATATTTACGCTGCTTGCGACAAGATTAAAGATTTAGGCGGAAAAGTCACTCGTGAGCCCGGCCCAGTAAAAGGCGGCGCGACGCACATCGCATTCATCACTGACCCTGATAACTATCAAATTGAGCTGATTCAACTGAGCTAACTGAACCGAGCTAACTGAACTGAGCTCGTTATCTCAAAGCCCTATTACATCGGCTGCTCAATGACCCATTTTTCGAGGAATGACAACATGAAACAAGCATTATTTCAAACGCTGCAACTAGGCCGTCATACACTAACCAACCGCATTGTAATGCCACCAATGACCCGTTCACGTGCTTCACAGCCAGGAAACTTGGCTAATGACATGATGGCAAAATATTATGCTCAGCGCGCACAAGCGGGTTTAATTGTGGCTGAAGGCACGCAGATTTCTGCAATGGGTCAAGGTTATGCTTGGACACCGGGTATTTACAGCCCTGAACAAATTGCGGGTTGGAAAAAAACCACTGATTTAGTTCATCAACAAGGCGGGGTTATTTTTGCTCAGCTTTGGCACGTTGGCCGCGTTACTCACCCTGATAATATTGGTGGCGAGCAACCTATTTCATCTTCTGCCCTTAAAGCTGAAAATGTAAAAGTCTTTATCGACAACGGCACCCAAGAGCCTGGTTTTGTTGATGTGGTTGAGCCACGGGCAATGACCAAAGCAGATATTAACGCTGTGATTGAAGAATATCGTCAAGCGGCGCTTAATGCGATTGAAGCGGGCTTTGATGGCATTGAATTACATGCTGCTAACGGTTATTTAATTAACCAGTTTATTGATTCAGAGGCGAATAACCGCACCGATGAATACGGCGGCTCAGTAGAAAACCGTTTACGTTTTTTAAGTGAAGTGGTTAGCGCTATGATTGAGGCGATTGGCGCTGACAGAGTTGGGGTGCGTTTAGCTCCATTTACTTCATTAAATGGCACCGTTGATGCTAACCCTGTTGAAACTTACACTGCTGCAGCAGCGTTATTAAATACCCATAAGATTGTGTATTTACATATTGCAGAAGTGGATTGGGATGATGCTCCTGAAACCCCAGCAGGCTTTAAAAAAGCGGTACGTGAAGCATATCAAGGGGTACTCATTTATGCCGGTAAGTATAACGCCGATACCGCAGAGCAAGCGATACAAGATGGCTTAGTGGATATGGTTGGTTTTGGCCGCCCATTTGTGGCAAACCCAGATTTACCTAACCGTATTAAGCATGGTTACCCATTGGCTGCGCATGATCCAGCCACCTTATTTGGTGGTGATGAGAAAGGCTTAACTGATTATTGTGAGTATGCTAGCAACTAATGCCTATAAAGCGCACGCTTGCTAGTTAAGCAGTCGCTAAACAGGTTAAAATAAAATAGCCACTTTACTTCACTGTAAAGTGGCTATTTTACTATATGAGGGGGTGGTTAAGCTAACCGCTAATACCTTTCTTTTTATCAATGCATGACGATCCATGCATATTGATACAGCACTTTAGTTAATCTTATTTTCACTGCGGCCTGCTTGTTTTAGGCGCTGATGAGCTGTGTCTGTTTCAATATTACTCTAGAGAATTATCAATGCGCGGAGCGTTATATTTATTTATTGCCACCTTGTTGGCTGCTGTTGGCTGGATTTCGTCAAAGCTTGTGGTTGATGAAATGCCCGGCGAAGTGTTTATTGCTAGCCGCTTTATGTTAGCTAGTCTGATTTTATTACCTTTTTGCTATAAAAGTATTTGGCGATTAAGAGCCAAGCAGTTGCTATTAGCCTGCGGAGTAGGCATTTTCTTGGGGATGTCGTTACAGATTTGGGTGTTTGCGGTATCGATCAGTAATAGCCTGTCTGAAGGGGCATTTATCATGAGTTTAGCGATGATCATTGCGCCTATGACCGCCTGGGTTTTGTTTAAAGTTAAGCCTCACCGCGCATTTTGGTTAGCTTTACCCATCAGTGTGGTAGGGATGATGTTACTGAGTTTAAGTAATGGCTGGCAAGTGGAGACCAGTCAATGGTATTTCTTACTTGCCTCTTCATTGCTGTCTGTTCATTTTGTGTTGAACAAAAAAATTAGTCTCAGTATTAAGCCACTTGATTCGATATGTTTACAGTTATTTATGGTTGGCTTAGTTGCTGCTGTGTATGTTGCCTTTACCCAGCAATTAAGCTTTGAGGTCAATGATAGTTTGATATTTTGGTTTGTGGTCTCTACTGTTATCGCTACGTCAGTGCGTTATGTATTTCAGACTCTAGGCCAGTATCAAGTTAAGATGGAAACCGCGGCATTGATTATGATTTTAGAGCCTATTTGGACCATGATCTTAAGCTTTAGTCTGTTAGATGAGCAAATTTCGCTGCAAAAAGTTATTGGCGGTGCGCTGATTTTTATATCCCTAAGTGTTTATATTAAGCTGTCTAAGCCACCTAAAAACGCTAACTGATGCACTAACAACAAAAAGCCAGTCGTGAGACTGGCTTTTTAGTTAAGGCTCTACAGACCGATTAGAGCTGGTTTAAGTATTTCTCAACGCTGGCAAGTTCACGCTGCTTTAAGCTGACGCAGTTTTTAACACTTTCATCGAGCTTGGCTAAGGTACGGCCAAACTCAGGTGTTTGCGCTACTTTTGGCTTAAAGAATGTGTTGGTTGTATCCAGTGCCGCTAAATCACAACCGCTACCGGTAAACGATGGGATCATCGCCACCGCAAAGGGAGGTAGTTTCGCTTTTATGGCGCTGAAGTTAGCATAGATCCAATCTCTAAAGCGTTGTTTACGCTCATCGGTATAAGCTTGCCCTGCAAAGATATAGCGTAAATCTGGCGCATTGACTTTATCGGTCAAACTATAAGCTAGCACGCTGTTTTGTAGTTTTTCAGTAGGCGCATAGCCTAAGGCATACATTAAACGAGTGCGTTTTTGCGGGTCTTTCGTTACCTCAAATTCAGCTTTTACTTTCGCTAATACCTTACTGTCACCAAAATACACTGCAATATTGAGGTAAGTGCCGATAAGGTACTGGTCAACATCGTTATTACCATTAAGGTACAAGTCAGCTTGTTTTTTAGCGGTTGCAATTGTGGCTTTATCTTTGGCTTCAAAAGCTAATAAGTTAATCAATGTTGGGCGTAACTTACTAATAGATGACTTTTCATCAACTTTTGCAGTAACACCGTACTTCTCGATTGCGCTTTGTGCTCTTGAGGCAATGAACTTAGCCCATAGCTCTTGGTTGGTGTCATCAATAAAGGTGCGTTTTTGAGATTGTAAGTAACCTAATGCGGCAGAGACGATTTGCGGATGTTGGTCATCAATAAATGCGCCTAAAATATTCAGTAACTCACCACCTGAGATAAAGCCGGCATCTAATAAGGCATCAGCTGCTGAGATCAAGGCTTTACGCTCACGAGCTGTAAGCTGGGTTTTAGCATTGGCTAATAAGTTGCTCATTTGTGTTTCATCTAACAACCAGCGGTAGTAACCCATGGCGTCTGAATCTGGATAAATCCAATCAGGACTGAATGCTAATTTGATGGTTTGCGATTGACTGGTGAGTAAAATGGTTTCGGTTGCAACTTTGTCGCCTTTACCGTATTTAACCGATACTGGCACAGTCCAAGACTGCTTTGCAGCTACAGTGCCAGCATTTACAAAGCGGCTTTGTTTAAGGGTTAGCTTATCACCTGCTAATGACACATCGATTAAAGGGTAAGACGATTGTTCAATAAAGGTGCTTAAGATACTGCCAACATCTTTACCAGAGGCTTTTGATAAGGCATTCCAAAGATCATCAGCTTCAGTATTTTGAAAGGCATGATCTTTAATGTATTGACGAATACCCTTATTAAATTCAGCCTCGCCGATATAGTTTTCTACCATATCTAGCACAGCTTCGCCTTTACTATAGGCAAGGCCTAAACCGTCCATAATGTCGGCTTCGGTTTTAATGGGCTTGCGGATAGGCTTGGTCGATACCCGTGCATCTAATGACATCACGTAGTTTTTGGATAATGCTAAGTTAGATTCAAATTCTGGGTGAATTTGCTCGGTCACTTTCGCAGCCATCCAGCTTGCAAAAGCTTCGTTTAACCATAGGTCATTCCACCACTGCATAGTCACTAGGTTACCGTACCATTGGTGTGCTAGCTCGTGGGCAATAATTGAAACGGCCGTTTTTTTGCTATTTTGGCTGGCGGTTTGCTCATCAACTAACAAAATATCTTCACGATAAGTGACTAAGCCTGCGTTTTCCATCGCCCCAAAAGGAAACTCAGGTACTGCAACGCTATCAAGCTTTTGATAAGGGTAATCGACCCCAAAATAATCTTCTAATGCTTTTAGAACTAACGGCATTTGCTCGGCTGCATATTTGGCTAGCTCGATTTTCCCCTTAGTGGTTATTACGCGCCCTGGGACTTTCATGCCTGTGACTTCAATTTCTTCAAATTGACCCACAGCATAAGCAACAAGGTAAGAGGATATTGGCTTGGTTTGAGCAAATACGTGAGTTGTCAGGCCATCTTTGGTTGCAACTGAAAGCTCAGGGGTATTGCTGTAAACCTTTTCAGTACTTGGGGCTGTGATGGTTACTTGAAAGGGGATTTTATATTCTGGTTCATCAAAGCTTGGAAAACTGCGGCGCGCATCACTCATTTCAAACTGGGTAAATAAGTAGGGCAGGCCGCCATCAATGGTTTTATACAGGCCGACAGATTGACGGTTATAAGGGGCTGTGAAATCCATTGAGAAAGAATATGCACCAGGTTCGATAGTATGTGGGCAGTTAAACAAAACCACCCCAGTATCTTGCATGATTACATCTAGTTGGCAGTCTTTGTTGTTAGCTGATTTGGCATCTAACTGGATATTGCTAGCAGTGTATTCTAAGCCGTTAAGTTGTAATTGCTTAGTGGCTTCAAGCACTTCAATTTGAATGGCTGTGCTGCCTGAAAACTGATCTTTTACTGGATCTAAGTTGAGCTTAATACTTTGTGATAGTGGCTTGGCGACTTTACTTAGCACGTATTCATTGGCTAAGGCGTCGGTACTTCCCACAAATGAGAGCGTAACCAGTCCCGCAGTGACGATTCGATACATGTTATTTCCTGTTGTTTTAATTATCATTCCATGATGTTTAATGGCATTGATTAGGATTGAGTGACTATTAGCGTTTTTATTGATAACGATTGTATTCATAACGCTTGTATTGGAACCATTGCATTGATGATTCTATAAGGTCATTTAAAGCTGACGCTGATTATAACAAGTTAACAGCTAAGCGGTAACTTACGAGCATCATTTAAGTTAGGGTTGTTGTAACAATTGATGACTTGCTTAGAGTATTTAGTGTGATTACTTAGAGTAGCGCTTGATAGAAGCATCATCTAATCCCAGCTTGGCTAACATTGCCACATATCGAGGCGTGTGACGTATAGCTGCAAACCTTGGGTCATGTTTGGCGAAAATCAGGCAATTTGATTGGTATTCTACGGCTTGTTCTAGCAGCGGAAATACCTTTTCAGTTTGGCCCATTAACGCGAATATCACCGCCGTTTCATAGGGGCACATGTACAGCTGTTGTTGTGTCGCCTGTTTTATTAATGGCAACACCTTATCTTTATATCCGCCAGCGGCATAAGCTTGGGCCAATAGAATTAAGGGGAATGGGTCTTGATGACTCAAGGCAACCCCTTGCCTTGCTAGAGTAATACTTTGCTCTATATCGCCATTAATGTAGTGGGCTACAGATAAGCTCAGTAATGGGTAGGGCATTTGAGGGTGTTGTTGTATCTTGCGTTTTCCCCAAGCAATTGCTGCATCAACTTCGCCGACCATCATTAATGCCCATAAGCCCCATTCGGCTATCTCTTGATTTAATGGGTCTAAGTTGTCTGCTCGCGCCACTGATAGCTGTACTTTTTCAGCTTCACCGAGTGCAGTGTAGTACAGGGCAAAACCCAGCTCTGTTAGCGCCAGATTCGGGTCTAACTTCTTCGCTCTGTTAAGCATTACCCAAGCATCTTCCCATAACATGGCATGGATATAAGCCATACCTAATGAGGCTTGAACGCTTGCTGAATTAGGGTTTATGGCCAGCAGTTCAGTGGCTGAAGCAATGACTTTTGGTAGCACATCTTTAGGTTTCTCAAATAAAATCATCAGGATACGATAAGCATCTGATTTAGCTATGTAAGCCGCTTCAAAGTTTTTATCTAAGGCGATGGCTTGGGAGTACAGATCTATTGCTTGCAGTACTGAATCATGGCTCATTTGGGCTTGTTGATATTGGCCTTGAACATAACGCTCATATGCGACTAAATTACTGGTGGGAACCTGAGCTAATTTCCCCTTTTCATCCTCAAGAATAATCACTTGTAACGATGTTGATACTGAGGATGCAATGTCATTTTGAGCACTGAACAAATTAGTTTTATCCACGTTAATGTCAAAGCTGCCTTCCCAAACGACAGCGCCGCTATTGATTTCTTCTAATTCCACCGTAAAGCGCACATCCCCATTGATAGCGGTTTTTACCACCCCATCTAATACAAAGGTCACCTCTGGTAATTGCTCTTTGATATGAGCACGCGTTTTGTTTGATTTAAAGGTAAATGCCGATGGCGGCGGTACCACCTTTATACCTGATACTTTGCGTAAATCTTGAATTAGTTCACGGGTTATTTGGTCGGCAAAAGGCTGCCATTGGCTAACGTCATTACTTGAAACCGACATAGGCGTAATGAGTAAATAGGGCGGCTTTATTGCTGCTGTAGAGGGGGCGTTTTGATAATAAATGCTGCTGACAATAATCACTATGATGACTAAAACTAGACTAACGATTGTGATTGTTGATTTTAGTGCCGGTGTTTGTTTGCTATTTGCCGTTACCGGAGTTTGCTTTAGGGTTTTAACAGGCACAGTTTGCGAGGGTAAAGCTGCTAATTCCTTATCTGCATTTGTGCTATTAGTTGCTTCTACATCAGCGATGAAATGATAGCCTCTAGATCTGATGGTTTTAATGACCTTTTGCTGTTCACCATCATCCGCTAAGGCTTTTCGGGCGGTTTTAATATGATTACTGAGGGTGGTGTCAGTGACTTCCCGCCCTGCCCATATTTGGTTTAACAGCTCATCTCGAGAAACAATACGCTGCCTATTGTCAATGAGGTAAATAATTAAGTCATAGACCTTAGGCTCTACCGATAACACATGGCTATCTTTGCGGATCTCATACCGTTCAGTATCAATCTCGATATTGTTAAATCGAAACAGCATAGATAATCCCTTATTTTATAGACATGAACAACGGTATTTAGAGCAAAAATCGATAGGATCAATTCTAGCTGACTATTGGCCTTTTATTTATCAACTTAGGCTGAGCCAGTGGCAAGCTTGAGCTAATTAATACTAAATCGTTAGCTAACCATCATGTTTGTAACTGTGATTTGCCGATAATGACACTTCTTAAAAATTGAAAATACATTAAGGAGTGCGATTATGCCTACGCCACTAGACATCCTGCTGGACCCAGTTTCTTTAGCGCTGCTGGGGATATATTTTGGCTTAATGTTACTTGAAGCGATTAAGCCTGCTCAACAACAAGTAAAGGTAAAAGGTTGGTATGCAAAATCACTGTTGGTATTTGTGTGCTATTTTTATCTTTCGACTTATTTACCCTTGATTTGGGATAAGTATTTATTGCCTTACCAATTGCTCAACCTGCAGCAGTTAACCCCTTGGGTTAGTACTATTATTGCCCTATTGGTTTTCGAACTTGGTATTTATATTTGGCATCGCAGTATGCACAGAACACCTCTACTGTGGCGGACTTTCCATCAGATGCATCATAGCGCCGAAAGGTTAGACTCATTTGGGGCTTTTTATTTTAGCCCACTAGATATGATTGGCTTTACATTAGTTGGCAGTATTAGCCTTAATCTTTTTGTGGGTTTATCGCCTCAGGCAATTAGTTGGTTTTTATACATCACCATGTTTATTGCCGTATTTCAACACACCAATATTAGCACCCCTCAGTGGCTTGGATATATTATTCAGCGACCAGAAAGCCATTCGGTGCACCATCAAAAAGGCCTGCATAAGTATAATTATTCCGATCTGCCTATTTTTGATATCTTGTTTGGCACCTTTAAAAATCCGCCAGGTTTTGCTAACGATATCGGCTTTTATCAAGGCGCGTCCTTTAGAGTAAAGGACTTACTGTTATGGCGTGATATTTCAAAGCCCTAATGATATCAAACATCGTTAATGGTCGAACATGAGGCTTTCTTAAGCCTCGCTGATGTTCGGCTTTAATGATTGCTTGCCTCTAAAGTTGTTTGTTATCAAAAACCGCTTTTAGTATCAAAAGTAGTTTTTAGTATCGAATGCCGATTTTAAATTGTTGGCAAACTCGATAAACTTTTCTTTAATGGTGCGCTTGATAGACACCTCCAGCGAGCCCAAAATAACCTTACCCTCAATGGTGATGACAGGAGCTTGGCGGGTTGCGATAGAAGGCGCTTTGTTTTCAATGCTACTGACGAGCCCGTAAGTTTTACACACCACATTAATGCCTTCAGGAACATAGATACTGCTACTGCCCAAAAAGCAATTAATCTCAATGGTGACATGTTGATGCTGAAAAATGGCATCACTAAAGTCCAGGGTGGTTTCGCCTATAATATTATTAACCTTAATAACCTTTGGCACCACCCATTGGCCGCTACGTTCACTGTTACCTAATATGCTGGTTAAGCGCATATCTTCAGTGGCAGTTTTGCTGCCATAGTTTGGCGCAAACTGGTGGTCTTTTTGCTGACTATAGTCAGTATCAGCGGTTAAGGTTAGGTCTGCGACCAGTGCGACGATCTCTTGATGAACACTTGAGTTCATTGCCTCATCAAGGCGTCTTTCAAAGGCTTCAGCAGAGATAATGCCGTGGCTATAATTGACAATTAACTGATCGATAACTTGTTCTCTGACTTGCTCAATAGGGCGATCTTCTAAAATCACGGCCATAATGTCACTCCTTGGACTTTATAGTACATAGTGACTCAGATTTTAGTCACTAGGGTAGATGTTGTATTTAAGTTAAATTAAAGCAATATGCAGGCCAGTTTAAAGATGCTATATAAAAACAGTGCTTTATCATTCTTGCAGCATTGCGTTATCGTTTTTAACCTTTATAAATGCAAATGATATAGTGAAAGTAGCCAGCTGAATTAGTCAAAATAACCAGTGAACAGCCATGGGTTTGTCATTTTTTCTACGTATAGTTACGCTATAGAGCCATCTGCACCCGCTATTACGGATTTTTTATGGTTTAAAAACTCCATAAAGATTGGTGTCTAGCACTCTTTTTTTCTCAATGGAAAAGCCTAAAATGCACCGCATCGGCATCACCTATGAGGAAAATCATTATGTCACACCCAATTATTGCAGATTTGAATAAACGTTATACTGTGAAAAAGTATGATTCAAGTAAGCGTATTTCAGCAGCGGATATGGACGTAGTGAAACAAGCGATTCGTTTAACTGCTTCTTCTATTAACTCACAGCCGTGGAAATTTATCGTATTAGAAACTGATGTGGCAAAACAACGTTTTCATGAAACGTTTGCCAATATGCACCAGTTTAATCAGCCTCATGCTACTGAAGCCTCCCATGTGATTTTATTTGCCCATAACCCTAAGTTCACTAAAGATGACTACAGAAAAGTTGTTGATGTTGAAGTGTCGTCAGGTCATTTACCGGCAGACATGTATGACAACATGCTAAATGGTGCTTTTGGTTTTGCAGAGCAAAATACTGATGACAGTGGTTTTAATGGCCATTGGACTAAAGCGCAAACCTATATTGCTATTGGTAATACCTTGCATACGCTAGCTCGTTTAGGGATTGCTTCTACATCGATGGAAGGCGTTGACCCAAGCTTAATTGGTGAGATTTTTAAAGAAGAGTTAGATGGTTACGTTTGTGAGTTTGCGCTAGCAATGGGTTATCACAAAGAGGGCGAAGATTATAACTTTGGCCTACCTAAATCACGCTTACCTGAACAAGATATCATCACAGTTTTATAAACTATATTTGGTCGTTTAAATTATAGCTTGTAACACCTTTCTAATTGATTATTCTGTCCCTGTTATTAAAGCCCATCATGTACTCATGATGGGCTTTTTTGTGTTGAGTATTTTTAAAAGATTAAATCAGCAGCTTAGTCTCCATTTTAAACAGTCACTATTTCACAGGAAGGTGGAAAATTTTAGGTTCGGCTTTAATAAGCCCTAAATGACTGATAATGCTGCAATGTAACCCGTCACATTAACGTTGAGCATGAGTTAAACCTTTATAGGGACTGACTTTAACTGGAATACTGATGAAATTGAGTAGCCTCTGCAAGGTGCTATTCATACGTGTCATGCCATGAACCGCTGGCGCTGAAACGATATTATGAAGAATGGAATGTATTTGATGGGAGGCATGAATATTGATGGATGAATGCAGCTGCTTTGGTTGATAGTAATATCATTAAGGCATTGCGCAATCGCTAACAACAGACAGTATTAAGAAGAGGAATTACTTAGCTGCAGCTTATTGATAAAGCCGCCATTATGTTCAGTGTTTCAAGTCGTTCTCAACATGGTAAGTTATTCCAAAAAGTGTAGAGTCATAACTAAAGCGACTAAAAATGCTGATAAAATGGTAAAAAGGTGGGATTAATAATGACGTATTAGCTTGATTTTACTCTCCCAGTAATGGCTTGGGAGAGTCGTGAAAGTAAACTATAACTTCTTTAATAAGGAACTTGGTTTTGCCATAAATTGTTGTTTACCGCCTTGTCATAGCCGTTTTGGTATAAGGCTTCCATGTACTGCTGATCAAACATTTTCTTGGTGGCAGGTTCTGCATCAAACTTGTCGTCAATATAAGTGAATGACAAATCGTAGTTATTTACTTCGCTGTAATACAGCATTCGATATAAATCACCTCTAGCTTGTTGAATCGTCATACTTTTCAAACTGCGATTCAGTAGTTCAAGGCCTTTATCATGTAGGGAAATATAAGGTGATTTTAATACCCCGTTACGGATAACGTGAATATTAGTTGGTTGCTGATAACCTAAAGCCTGATTGACTAACCCATAATCGAAATTACCTGGGTCGACAAACATTTGTGAGTTCATGCCGCCATCAACATGTAGTTCTTCTAGAGGCTTTCCATCTATCTCAACATTGATGAATTGTGGTGGAAACACCCCTGGAATTGACGAGCTTGCGGCTAAAATTTGATGAACTAAGTCATATTTATTTGGTAAGTTACTGGCAGCAATTTGGCCAATATTCCAGATCATCAGCTCGCCAGAATCAAACTGCGTAGTGCCAATAAATAGTCGACGCCCTTTTTGGTGTTCAGTCGCTATTTTATCAATCATTGTAGCAGGGTAAAACTGCTCCACTAGCTCATATAGACTACTGCCATCAGTAAAGGCATCTTTAAAAAGAGCATTTAAAAAATTGCGTTTACCTAATATAGCCTTATCGTTAAGGCCTAGCATGACTTGCTTTAATCGATGAATTTCATCACCACCAATAAATGCAAATGGTGCAATCAAAGAGCCTGCACTGATCCCTGTGACAATGGTGTATTGCGGTAGTTGATTACTATCATAAAGGCCGTTTATTACTCCGGTGCCATAAGCACCCTTAGCACCACCACCCGATAACACTAATATATTTAGCTTTTCTGACGCACTTGCTAATGGTGTGGTGTTGGTGGTTGCATCATATAAAAACGCAGGTTGTTCATCAGCCCAAAATCGATAAGGTTCAGCTATTTCGGTTTGATCCGCCGCCACGAGAGCATCTTTGTAATTATTAGCATCAACCCGTTGTTCAAGTTGATGATTTGAGCTACAGGCCGTTATGAACAAGGCAAAAAATATTAACTTAATAAGGTTCTTCGGGGTGTTCATTAGTGTCTCCATTTAGCCGTTTAGCGGCTAAAAATCTAAAGATATTTTAAATCAAATTAGCAATATTATAGAAGCGAAAGCGGTTTCTATGATCTGCTGATAATTAATATTAGAAGGTTAATGGACATTGTGTAATCTGTTAAATCGCGTTTGAAGGATTTAACCCTCACAAAACGGCTAACGTGAATTGCTATCGTCAATTGGGGGTAGATGGGCGATTTATCGATTTTAAACCGTGTAAATCTCACGCTTTTACTACTCTATAGCGGTTAATTTTATTACTTCAATGTTAATGATGATGGTTCGATCCTTCATAAGCGATTACAAGGTAAGGGTTAAATTAATTACTATAAATTTAATTATTCAGGCTCATACAGCAAAGATGCAAACTTTAACCTAATATTAGGCTTGAGCTACTTTGATGATTCACTAGCCAAACCCTAGCAATCAGAGATACATGGAGTTAATTATGACCGTGTTTTACCGTTCTACCCTTGCAGTGCTTATTTCATTAACATTAGTGGCCTGTGGCAGTGATGACAGCCCTAGTGTTACAGATCCAGAACCTGAAGTACCCGTTGTCGAGCCACTGCCACCACAGCAGATTGATCGGATCATTGGTGATAGCACCGTAATGGGGCTTAAAGAGTCAGTGGTGATTAATGATTTAGAGGGTACGGCAACGCGAGTTGAGTTAGAGGCGTTTAAAGGCATTACTTATGCGACTTCTGCGCGCTTTGAGCACAGTGTGGTCACAGAATTAACAGATGTGGTCGATGCAACGGTTTTTGGTGATGCCTGTCCGCAACTTGATTTAACGGTGCAGGAGCAATCAGAAGATTGTTTAAACCTTAATATTTGGCGCCCAGAAGATACGGTCGAGTCCGCTGATTTACCTGTTTATGTGTTCATTCATGGTGGTGATTTTGAATTTGGTTCAGGCTCAGACCCGCTAGTACAAGGCGATAATGTTGTCGCTCAGGGGGCATTAGATGATAAACCATTTATTGCGGTCACTCTAAATTATCGTTTAGGTATTTTAGGTAGCTACTGGCTTGATGGTAGTAAGAACGACAAAGGCGGTAATTTTGCTTTAGGTGACCAAAAACGCGCGCTTGAATGGGTCAATAACAATATTGAATTATTTGGTGGTAACCCAGATAAGGTTACCCTTGTTGGCCAAGGCGCTGGCGCCATGTCAGTAGGGATTTTACAGCAAACCGAAAACAGTGAAAGTTTTGCTGGTGACTATTTCCAGCGCGCTATTATGCAAAGCAACCCTTATGGCTTTGATTATAAGTCTTATGATCAAGCCAAAACCTTTCAAGGTAAGTTACAAGATTATGGCGATGAGTTATTTGCTGAAGAAGGCTCTGTGGTACTTGATGAGTTAACCCTTGAACAAATCATGCAAGTGCAGGAAAAGGCACTAAATCCATTAGCGAAAGTTGGCGCTTGGTCAGGATTAGACTGTATTGATGTGGATAACTTAGTAGGCAGTGGTTTATGTTTAACCTCTAAACTTAGCGCTGAAACTACGCCGTTAGCCAATTTAAAGCCTTTTTCGCCTTATGTTGATTTTCGCGCTAGAGGCGGTATTTTTGTCCCTGAAATCAGTGGTTATCATTTAAAAGCGCAGCCAGCATTAACTGAATTAAATGTACCGACTGTATTAGGCTTTAACAGTAATGATTCAAGAACAACGGCATTTCTGCCGAGTTTAACTTCATTAATACCGACGATTATCAATTTAATCCAACAGCTTAATGATGCGCCTGAAGATCCTGATTTAGCCGCTTTAGATATTCAGGCTTGGTTAGAATCCCAAGATAACTTGGCATTGTTAGAGCAAGAGTTAATGGCCATAACAAACTCAGATGTTGAAGCCCAAGTTGAGTTAGGTGACATTTTACCTAGCACAGCCTATGACGCCATTACCCGCTTTTTCTTTGGTTTAGGCAATGGCGCTATCATAGATGAACTGTTTAAATTAACGGACTTTTATCCAAACGATGAAAGTGAGTTAAGCGGTGCCACAGGTAATATGGCGCAATTTAATTTACTCGTAAACGATATGCTGTTTAGTGGTCCAGCAAGGGTTATGGCCAAGCAAACCAGTGATAATGGTGTGGTGCCAGTGACTTTTTATAACTTTGATTACAAACCAAGCTTTAATGTGTGGACCACAAGTAATGAAGCAACATCCATTGACCTTGCAGCGCTAATTAAATCAATTAGCTGCATTGGTAACATTTGTAATGGTGCGGAATTACCATTTGTGTTCAATAAACCTTATACCGTGACAGGTAACAAGGTTACTCCAAGTGATAGTGATATGATGTTAATGGATAAATTGTCACGTCTTTGGTTTAGTGATGAGCTGTTTGATAACTATCAATTCAATACCAGTGATGACAATGTGTTAGTGATTGATGGCGATACAAATATACAAATTGAAGCAGATTGGGACAAAAGAAAACAACCAGGTATTGACCCAGAGTTACGCGAAGGTCGCTTAACGGGTCTTGAGGATTTAGGCTTAATTTTAGGCTACTTTAATTAATGACTAAATAAGCTTTATCTTTATCGCTTTGATTGGCGGCTAGCATTTGCTAGCCGTAATTTTTTAACCATAATGACGGTATATCAATGAACATGCATTCTATTTCTAAGTGCCTAACTGTACTTAGCTTTATTATTGTTACCATAGTGGTGACTGGCTGCGCAACGTCTTACCCTGAGGTTGAGGACGGTTTTCAAACGGATTGGGACTCGAAAAAATACCATGCTGATTTGTACTTAATCCCTACTGCACCAGAAGCCTTAGCGAGGCGTATTGAGCTAGTGCGTCAAGCCAAAAGCTTTATTGATATGACTTACTTCTCATGGAATAAAGATACGTCGGGATTAATGCTTTTTGCCGAAATTAAGCAAGCTGCCGATCGCGGTGTAAAAGTTAGAGTAACCCTTGATGACTTGTTGGTGTTTAATGAAAAGTGGCTTGCAGAGCTCGCCCACCATCAAAATATCGATATTCGTATTTTTAACCCTTTCGACTCTCGAAAAATGGGTTGGATTGGCCGTGCGATGGACTTTCAAATTCATCAGCAACAGCTGGATAATCGCCTGCACGAAAAGTACTTTAACGTTGATGGTCACAATATGATTTTAGGTGGCAGAAACATTGGCGATGACTACTTTGGCTATAGCACTGAGGCAAACTTTTTTGATTTAGATGTCATTTTTAAAGGTGATGTCATTAAGGCTTTTGAAGCGAATTTTGATGGGCTGTGGGGCACTGATTATTTGATCCCAATCGAAATGCTTGTAGAAGTGAAGCAGGTGGGAGTATTTACCGAGTTTGAAAAAACTTATCGGCAACAAACTGAAAACCGCCAACAAGTGGTGAATGCGATTAATCAGCAAGTGCAGAGCTTAACAGAAGTGGGTTATACCGCAGCTGTTGTGAAACCTGTCTTTGATTCGCTTGAAAAGATGAAAGACAGTAAGCCATATTTTAGAAGTCGAGTTGAAAATCTAATGACTGATCCGGTGAATGATGCCAAGAAAGCCGTAATTTCAACGCCTTACTTAATTCCAACCGATAATAAATTTACCATTATTGAAAAGCTTAGTGCCAATAATGCACAGATCACTTTAATCACAAATTCATCGGCATCAAATGATTCGGGGTTTGTGCCGGCATACTTTGAAAAGCATCGCCCACTGTTATTAGATATGGGGGCGGATTTATATGAATATAAAGATCATGCTAAAAATAGTGATCATTTTTACCATAGTGATACTTATTACCATAATAAGACCTTTATCTTTGATGACTTATATTCCTACATTGGATCATCGAACTTTGATCCACGTTCAGATTTTTTAAATATTGAGTTTGGGGTGTTAATCAAGAGCCCAGAATTCGCCTTGACGTTAGAGCATTACTTACTGGCCAATAAAGAATTGCTTTATTGGCATGTAACTCAACAAGAAGACGGCAGTATTAACTGGCAATCAGGTGATGAAAGCTATGACGCTTCGCCTCATTATGGTGGTTGGCATGCTTTACCGGATTGGCTGATAAGGAAAATGAATGGCGAGTCAGAGCTTTAATTAAAGCCATATTTAGGGGCTAGTACGCTTTCTTTACGTAAGTCATTTAACGCCACAATATAAGAGCATGTTAGCTAAGAGTTTGTTGGGTAATAGGTTACTGACTAAGAGATTATTTGCTAACAGATTATTAGCAGAGAGGATTAGTTGAGAGTTTGTTAGCTGAAAGGATTACTAGAAATAAACAATAATTCATTGTTTTTATATACGTCCAACCCCTTGCATGATAATGAGTTTGTAGGGTTTCATTGCAGTTTAAGCAACAAATACTCGTTAATGAGCTAAATTTAATCGCGGTTATTTTTAACTAATAATAGCTATAAAAAAGCACCCAAGTTCTTTATAAAAGGCAAGGGTGCTTGATAAACACTAATTAGTTGCTGGAAGCCGTTACTCCACCACCACCAGAGCCACCACCGAAACCCTGAGCACCAGGCGCTGGAGCTGCTCCAAATGTGCCACCACTGGCAGTGAGTGTCTCCTCAAAGACCTCTGCAACAATTGAAGGGTCTATACCATTTGCAATAGCGATAGCCAATGCATCATCAGCGTTCATTCCTGCAGTTTGTGCAGCACTAAGCACTTCTAATATAGTTGCGGTTTTGCCAAAAGTCGCCTGTAAAGCAAAAGCGAGGATATTGGTTTGTTCTGCAGGTGATGATTGCATTTGAGTGAGCGTGTAATCAGCTAAACTTGTCCCTGAATTAGCAGCTGTCTGAACGCCATTGGTAAAATCTGTTTGAGATACAGCATATGCTCCTGCTGACAACGCCGTTGAAGATATTGCAGCAATCAAAATGAGCGTTAATTTGTTAGGGTACATTTATTCTGCCTCATGGTTTGATGGGGGACAAAAGTCACTGAGTTGTAAAGTACAGCTCCATGAACTATCTAATGTCACTGGTATAAGAGTAGTCAAATTTTGAACAGCATACAAACCGTTGCCTTGAAGACCATCCACATGGATATTGGAAAAAATGCCTATCATGGCTGGTGTTTCCAATTGCGCAGCGATGACTTTTAATCCAATACCATGGCATATTTGGGTAACTGTCTGGACAAAAAAGCGTGTGTCAGCTTGATCTATATCATGTACAAAGCAAGGATCTAATTTAGTAAAATCAACGTTTAAGTTACGAATATAGTGAAATGAGTTTAAGTTTGAGCCAAAGTTTTCAATGACAATATCAATTTTTAATTCTTTAGCTTTATTAATAAATGAGGTTGTAGCAGCTGACGAAAGTATCACGCCAGGTTCTTTAATTTCATACAAAAGTGGTGGAAGTTTTTTTTGTTGTAGTTGATATAAATTAAATAGCCAATGAGTAAAAGCAGAGCTTTGTATCGCTTGGTTGCTAATATTAATAGCTATGGGTGTTTTTTTTATGTGTGTTAATTTGTAAAAGATGAAACAAGTTATTGCTTGCTCAAGCTCAAGTAATACGCCCAATTTATCGGCCATGGAAAATACATCTAGTGTGGGTAAAGACTCTCCATTAAATTTAAAGCCCACAAAGGATTCAACATACATAATTGATTGTTGGTTATCGACTACCGGTTGTAGCAGTAAATCAAAAAAGTCATCTAAAGGAATACATTTAAGCTCAAAATTATCTTGGTTGCAGTGTTTAAGCTCGTTGATAAAGTATTCAGTAAAGTGAGTTAAAATGTGAGCCCATTCTTCCCGTGTATGGTGGCTATTGTCAGCTTGTGACAGTATTAACTCAGCGTGTTTGTCGCAATATGGGTTAGTGGTTAATTGAGAGTCTAATCGTTTGAGTGTGTCGCTAAAGCTTTCATTGGCACCAATACAAGTCACTGTATATTTTGCAAAACCATCTTCAACGTCGTGTTCTGTTTTGTTAGCCACTAAAATATCGATTAATTGCTTATGGACTAATTTGACAGCATCCTCTGTTAATGGCGATAGAAAAGCAAATTCTGACCCAGAAACTCGATAAAGCTGTATTTCGGTGATTTGATTAAGTTGCTTGCTAATAATATTGGCCCCTAACTTAATATAGGCATCACCGGCGGCATATCCTTGTTTATCGTTGATACTTTTTAGCGATGGCAGGGCTATCAAGCCTAAATAGAACTGATTTTTTTGTGGTGTATTTGTTGATTGAATCGATTCGAAATTTTTTAATAGAGCGCGTCTGTTTGGTAATTCTGTTAAAGAGTCTATGTAGGCATGTTTTGCTAGATTTTCAGCAAGTTGGGTTTGTTCTTTAAAGGCCCGCTGAATATTAGCAATCATCTGATTCATAGCATCGACGACCGCTTTAAGCTCTGTAGTAAAAGGAATAATTGGGTTGGTAATAAAGCGTTTTTTTGACGCTGAATTGGCTTGTTGCTCAATGGTTTTTAGCGGTCTTAGTACTGCTTTTAAAATGAAGTAAGCGATTAATAAGGTAATAATTAATAGAATAAAAGTGGTAGTGAGACTCGTTACTGCATGATGCCATAAGTTATTATAGGAAATACCAACATGGGACTGCACTGATAACTGCCCGGCTAAACGCCAACCATCACTTACCTCACTGGTCATTATGGGAGGTTGTAATGGAAAACTGGCCATAAACCAATTGGGCACAGATAAAGTGGGAAAATCAATCGTTCGCTTAAATTGAACAACTTCATCGATGTCAGTAAATTGAATTAGTTGATAATAACCCGAGTCAAAAATGACATTAGTCATTGTTTCTGCAACAACAAGGTTTTGCTCGTTAATATAAGGCGAAATTGAAAGCCCTAAGCTATGTGCCGCGCCTTGAGCATGAGAAGCAAGTTGTTCATTTAAATAGTCTCTCATGGTCGAGATATTGTTATATAAACCAAAACTGAAACTAAAAACTGTTAAGCAGCTAATAAGTAAAAATACTTGTAATTTTAGCGACATTCCTTTGTTTACCATTCAGCGACTCCAATTCCATTTTCGCATGTTATTCACCATTCTCTATTCTATTAACGAGATCTGTCCAACTTTTAGAGCCAGTACTAACAGGGCGATTTGAACCTAATCCCCGTGCTTTAGTTAACCATAAGCCTTGACTGTTAAATGAGTAAATTGGTTTTAAATCAGTCCGTTGATTTGATTTTTTAATGCTTGTTGTCAAATTATCTAATACTAAGGGCATGGCCTTAGGGTTATCAAAATAAATAAGTACCATGTGTGGTTGGTCAATTAATAACGCTCTAACATACATTAAGCGCATTTTTTCTTCGCTGACTCCCATTGCTTTTAAAGTAAAGTACTTAAAAATTGCAAAGTCTTCGCAATCGCCACCTTTAGTGCCCAATGACTCTATCGGTGTCCCCCAGTAATCATTTTTATTCCAATGTTCGATATCGCTGACAAAATTAATATGTCGATTGGCAAATTGATTAACCAAGTGCAAGCGTTCACTGTCAGAAAACTCAGCTCCCTTTTCAATAATTGATTGCCACTTATGAAAGTCATCGATTCTGTTAAGTCCATATTTTAGTTCAATTTGAGTAAAAAACGCGCCAGAAAAAATATTGTGGTTCATTGTTGAAAAGCAAACAGCAGAAAACACTATTGGTATTAACAGCCAATAGCGTTGCCAATTCAAATCAACACGCAATGAATTAATTTTCTCACCCAACCTATCCATAGAGATGCTAAAACTGTAGCAAAAATGTGCAATAAGGGATCTGTAAATTTCATCATAGCGAAGTTGGCCTTAATGATCGTCAATATAATGACGTATTTAATTAGGTGCCTCATGCAGTGTTCTAAGTTTAAGCTCCGAGATTTCTAGGGACTAAACTATTGCAAAATTGTTACATTGTTTGTTGGTACTTACTAACTTGCTTTGTTTTTGGCACGGATCTTGATTGAATTATGTACAGCTATTTAGGGCGATTTAATGGCCTTATTTTATAATTATTACTTAACACGCTTAATTTTGATTTTTAGTTATTGTATTTAATCGTTTTTTGTTGTTGCTAGCTTTAGTTCCCCTAAGTGGTTGGTGTTTATTAAAGTTAACATTGCACCAAAATACAGCAGCCTCAGGCATAGATGGATGCGTTCTAAGCTCTGAGGATCCACCAAGTGCAAGGGTGACCTATACTAAAGTACTACTCTTGGCTCGCAGTAATAGTACTTAGTTTGATACCGAGGTGAGTAATTAGGCTACTTTAGGTTGATTTTTGAATTGAGGTTATAGGGTTTCAAAAAACTGACAGGGGTTTCATGTATGCTTCAATGTAACATCATTGTTAAGTGGGCTTGATGAAGCCGATTAACTTAGATGGCGTAGACTTTAATGAAGATCAATTTTGATTTTCATACTTTGTACCGAGATTCATGTGAGTGTCTACACTTTCATTTGTTGCTAAGTTTTCTGGTTGGATTTGAATGTTGAAGCGTCCTAACAACCAATCAAATTTGTAAATTATTAGCTAAATTATTCATAACTTTTATAGCAATCTGGAAGCTAAAATTCAGTGCGGTAGCGTGGCTAAAGCCATCTAGAGATATGTGGAATTATAATTTTTTGCTCTTGAATTTACCGATAAAATTTACCACAAAACATTAACTTATATGTTAAAAGGGGTGTTGTTTTAAATGAAAATAGCAATTGCTGGTACAGGTTATGTTGGCTTATCGAACGCTATGTTACTTGCTCAACACAATGAGGTTGTTGCTGTAGATATTATTGAGTCCAAAATTAACCTCCTCAATGACAAGGTGTCGCCAATTACCGATACTGAAATTGAAGATTTTCTTGCAAATAAATCGTTAAACTTTACAGCGACCTTAGATAAAGTCAGCGCCTACCAAGGTGCTGATTTTGTGATTATAGCCACTCCTACGGATTATGATCCTCAAACAAATTATTTTAATACTTCTTCTGTAGAAATGGTTATTGAACAAGTGACTTCGATTAACCCTAGCGCTGTGATGATCTTAAAATCTACTGTGCCAGTTGGATATACCGAACGGATAAAGGCAAAGTTAAATTGCGATAACATTATTTTCTCACCGGAATTTTTACGTGAGGGAAAAGCACTGTACGACAATCTATATCCTTCAAGAATAATTGTGGGAGAGAAGAGTAAACGCGCTGAAATATTTGCTGAGTTAATGGTTCAAGGGGCATTAAAGCAAGATATCAAAGTCTTGTTTACCGAGTCGACAGAGGCTGAGGCGGTCAAACTATTCTCAAATACGTATTTAGCCTTAAGAGTGGCTTATTTTAATGAGTTAGACACCTATGCAGAATCCCTTGACCTAGATACCAAGCAGATAATCGATGGAGTAGGTTTAGACCCTCGTATTGGCAATCATTATAATAACCCCTCTTTTGGTTATGGCGGCTACTGTTTACCAAAAGATACTAAACAACTGCGAGCTAACTATGCTGATGTGCCAAATAATCTGATAACAGCAATTGTTGACTCTAATACCACTCGAAAAGACTTTATTGCTAATTCTATTCTAAAGCGAAACCCTAACACTGTAGGTATTTATCGATTAATCATGAAGTCAGGATCAGATAACTTCAGGGCCTCAAGTATTCAAGGCGTGATGAAGCGCCTTAAAAGTAAAGGCATAGAAGTGATTATTTATGAACCTGTTATGGAGCAAGATACGTTTTTTAACTCGCCAGTGTACCGAGATTTAGCAGCATTTAAAGCTAGTGCGGATGTGATTGTATCTAATCGAATTACAGCCGATTTAAATGATGTATTAGAAAAAGTCTATACCCGAGATTTGTTTGGCAATGACTATTAGTAGCTTTGGAACTTTGTGAATATTTGAAACGAAAGAGCAACTAACCTCGGTACTGTTAAAGGACTAAAAGTGATTCATGCCTGAAATTTCAAATGGGAAAAAATTAGCTAGTTCAATGCTCTATAGCGTAACAGGTCGATACTTAGTGTATTTAGTGCAGTTACTATCAATGATGATACTAGCGCGAATATTTACACCTGAAACTTTTGGTATATTTGCTGTTATTCAAGTATTTGCTGTTTTTTTTGCCCTATTAAGCGAGATGGGTTTTGGGCCTGCTTTAATTAATGAATCCAAAATATCAACGCAGATGCGCGATGGTATTTACAGTTTTACTTGGGTTTTGGGTGCTGCGGTTTCTGTAATTTTCTTTATCATATCTCCACTTATTGCTTGGTTTTATGGTGATGACATATATCAATATTTAGTTATTCCGGTTGGCATTAGTATTGTGTTTAACACCTCGGTTATAGTGCCGATGTCTGCACTAAACCGAGAGAAAAAATTTATTACCATAGCGCGATGTGAAGCAATAGCAGAGATCATTTCCATTGTCTTTTTACTGCTCACTTTAGACTATTTTGAACCTATATGGGCGCTAGCGATAAAGCCTTTGGTCGTCTCAATTTTTCGATATATTTTGATACTGTTTGCCGCTAAGAATACAGAAGAAGGTATTCCGCACTTTGGCCGAGAATTAGGCCATGTTAAAAAAATATTGGCTTTTTCAAAGGATCAAGCCGGCTTTAATTTTTTAAACTACTTTTCAAAAAATTTAGATAATATCTTAGTGGGTAAGTACTTAGGTGCAACAAGCCTAGGGATATACGATAAAGCCTATCGATTGATGAGATACCCACTGTTAATATTAACATTTGCAATGGCGCCGGCAATACAACCTGTTATGAAGGAGCTTAGAGAAAACCCTCCTGAATTTGAACGGTTACATATAAAGTTTACTAAATATATGTCATTGCTTGGTGCTTTAGTCGGAATATTAATATGTATCTTTGCCGATGAAATCGTGTTCATTTTACTTGGTGATAAATGGGGGGATGTATCTATATTGCTTAGAATTCTTTCTATTTCAATTCCAACTCAAGTGGTGATTAGTACAAGTGGTGGTTTTTACCAAGCTGCGGGTAGAGCAGATTTATTATTGAAATGCGGCTTTTACCATGCCATCACCAGCGTAAGTGCCATTGTTATCGGGGTATATTTAGGTGGTTTAGAAACGCTTTGTTGGTTAATAGTAATCAGTTTTACAATTAATTTTATTCAATGCTACCTGCTAATGAGTAAACATATTTTTCCTTCAGGCCTGTCAAGTGTATTTGGTACGATATCCTACGGGGTTATCAGCAGTGTAATTATTTTAGCTGCAAATTTTGTATTAGCGACTAATTTTTGATTATTAATATTTGGTGTAAGTCAGTGATTTATTTTAATTTTTCTCCGTTTTACTTTACATGTTCAATATGCATTTTATTTGAATGGGTTCTTAATGGTTTATTTAGCACTATTAAAGATAGGTAAAGGGCTTAGCAAATGAGTTATAAATATACAGTCATTATCCCTCACTATAACAATATCAATGGTTTGAATAAATTGTTATCAACAATACCTTCCAAAAACTATGTGGAAGTTATAATTGTAGATGATAATAGTCATTCGAAAGTGACTGGCTATATAGATGAGTTTATGGTTAAGCATTATGAAAACTTGACTGTGCTGACTAATGAATCAGGTTATAAAGGTGCTGGCGCGGCAAGAAATATTGGGATAAAGCATGCTAAAGGAGAATTTATCATATTTGCTGATTCCGATGATTATTTTGTAGATAATGCTTTTGATACTATCTGTTCTGGTCTTAAAAAAGATTGTGACATTTGCTACTTTAAACCAACCAGTTTTTGTTTGGTTGAAAAAGAAAAGTCAGACAGGCATGTTCGATATGCTAAATTGATTGATAACTATTTACAGTCTGAATGTGAAGATATCCGCTATAAATTTTATGTCCCCTGGAGCAAGGTGTTTAGACGTAAATTCTTAGTTGAGAATAATGTTCGCTTTGATGAGGTTTTAGCATCTAATGATGTGATGTTCTCTTTAGTGTCAGGGAGTAAAGCGAATAAAATTAGTGTGTTGGATGAAGTTTTTTATTGTGTGACCAGAGGTGTTGGTACCTTAACTGTTAACCGTTCAAAAGAGGTTGTTTCTTCTAGAGTTGAGGTGGCTTTGAGAGAGTCATCCTACATAATAAATGAAAAAATAAATACCGAAAATCATTCAGTTATCTCAGTATTTAAATTGGCAGGAGATAAAATAGATCCCCCTTTGGCTTTGTCGACCTTGTTTGCGTTTTCGAAAGGTCATTTACCTTTTTTTCCCCAGTCATATAAGAATTATATTAAGAATCCAAGATTGATTTTAAACAGGATTTTATCTAAACCCGTTGTAGATTCTTCAAAGAGTAGCAAGTATAAAAAATATTCATTTTATTGCTCATTGTCTATTTTGTTTTTATATGAATGTGAAATGATAATTTTTAGTTGATAGCATTATTTTAATGAACAATATTTATCTTTTAAATGGATTTATAGGAAATTTGTTTTCGTAAGATGCTTTAACATAAGGATTTAATTATGTTGGCTAGTCGAAAGCTTGAAATTGACACGTTACGGGGGTTGGCATGTATATTGTTAGTTAGTTATCACGTAATTGGATCTTCATCTACGCAAGGAATGAGAATAGACTCAGGCGTATTACGTGATATTAATGATGTGTTTATTTATATTCGTATGCCGCTTTTCTCATTTTTATCAGGACTCATATATGGTATGAGACCCTTAAAAAGCAATTTTATTCCTTTTTTAAAAAAGAAAACGGCAAGATTGCTATACCCTATGCTAACGGTTGGAACTTTGTATGCTTTGTTACAGTTTTATGTGCCAGGGACTAATCGAGAAACGATAAACTTTTGGCTTATGCATATTATTCCTGTCGACCATTATTGGTTTTTAGAGGCGATTTTTTTAGTTTTTTGTTTAGTTACTTTGTTTGAGTTTTTTAATCTGCTCAATAGTTATCTAACGTCTGTTTTTATTTTGGTTCTTTCTATCGTTATTTACCTTTTAGGCGTTGATGTTAACTATTTATCTTTAGATGGTTTTTTTTACTTATTACCATTCTTTTTATTTGGCATGATGAACTCAAGGTTCCCCTCTGCTGTGCAAAAAACGTTAACTGTTAGTTTAGCGATACTGGTATCTTACGGGTTATCGTTATACTTTGACTTTGATGACAGAGCATTAAGAATTGGCATTGGATTTAGCTTTTGTTTTACTCTGTTTTTATTGAAAATAAAGATGAAATGGCTTTCATACATTGGAGTTTATTCTTTTTCTATTTATTTGTTCCATGTGTTCTTTACGGCATCAAGCCGGATTTTTTTAAATTATTTTGATGTATTAAATACGAGTTTAGTTTTTATGGTTGGGCTTACAGCAGGCATCGCAGGCTCTATTGTTATTGATAAACTATTAAGTAGTAATAGTTGGATGACTCATTACGTGTTAGGTAGGTAGTATGTTGGATAAAGACAATGATGTTAACAAGTTGACCGTGGTGATCCCTACTTATGGCAGAGCTGAAAAGATTTTAAAATCAATACATTCTTGTCAGCATCCAGATATATCAATTGTGGTGATAGATGATAATGGACTAGATACACCTAACCAGGTTTCAACTAAAGCACTAATAGATAACGTAGCCCCTGAGTTTAATGGCCGCTTATTATATTATGCTTTAAATGATAATTCAGGCGCTTGTATAGCACGTAATAAAGGGGTTGAATTAACCAAAACCTCAATCGTCACTTTTTTAGATGATGACGATATGCTGCTTGTTGAAGCAACCTTAGCTAAACTTCAATTTTTTAATGAGCACAGCGAGTACGATATTTGTTGCAGTGATATGTACTCTAAGTTTAATGGGAAAAAATATCAGTTAGATTTCTGCCACTTCAAGGGAACCACTCCGATTGAATTACTCGAAGATGGTAACTGTTATACTCCTATGGTTATGGGAAGAAAAAAAGCATTGATGCAAATTGGTGGCTTTGATAATTGTAAAAAATACCAAGACCATGTGCTAATCCTTAAAATACATTTAAGCAAGCTAAGTGTGCTGTTTTTTAAGCAGCCAACATTTATCCATGTGGATCATGATGAGTATCGAATTTCAAATACACCGTGTTCTTATCAGACGGTTAAGCTTAGATTTGAATATGAAGAAAAGTTACTCAACAGTCTTAATTTAGACGATGCTGAGTATCAGAGATTGAAAGCGATTATATTATATAGGAAAAAATATCTTTGTTTTTATTATATAGTGATGCCAAGACTCAACTCCTTTAAAAAAAGGTTTATTGGTACCAAAAGATTTTTGTATTCGATAGAGCAAGATGGTAATGCTATTTTTATTAATGGTAAATCATTTTTTTATGCACTGAAAACCGTAACAGGCTTACCTTTCTTGATAAAAAGAATGGCTTATAAAATAAAACATAGTAATTAACAAGGAGTACTTGTGGATAGTCACTTATCATATAGCGATGATGATAGTATTCTAAATGTTAAGTTTTCATTTGTTTTTGCTGTTTTAATATTGTTTTCTATATTTACTCCTTTTTTATCGTTTCTTTGTTGTGCTTTTTTGATTGTTTATACTCACAACTATAAATTGGTAAAGCTACTACCTATATCGCTTGTGTTTTTCTTTATTTTAATCAATTTTAATCGGGAGTTTTTCGTAAAGGGTAACGACCTAGAATGGTATTATACTTACTTTACTAATTTTTCAGATTATGAATTAGGTTTTTTTAATGCTTTTGAAGATGATCTGGCTAGCGTGTCATTGAAAGCAAGTGAGCCCCTGTATCATTTCTTTGTTTATATCTCGAGTAAAGCGACCAATGGATATTATCCAGCTTATATTCTCTGGGTACACTGTGTGATTTATCTGATTCCAACCTTTGTGATTATCGAGATCTGTAAGCGCGAAAAAGTAAATGTCTTGATATGTTGCTCTTTGGTTTTGTTTCAAATGTTGGTGTTTTATGATTTTGGTAATGCATATAATTTAATCAGACAACAGGTGGCCAGTTCGTTTCTGGTGCTGACTTTTTATTTTATGTATATAAAAAAGCCATGGTTTTGTTTGTTTTTCTCTATTGTTTCAGTGTTTACTCATAATTCAACGGTTTTGATGGCCGCACTAATATTATTGTTTTGTTTGTACAATATTAACTACATATCATACAAGCTATTACTAACGGCAACGGTGTTGTTATCTATTTTTTATGTTGCTGTATACTTTAACCTTAGTGGTCACTATGAAGATCTCGAAGATAAATCAAGAGGTCTAGTTGTTAAACTGATTGATTTTAGTATTTTTATTTTTAGTGGGATAATTGTATTTTTTTATGACTCAAAATATAGGAATGTTTACCGTTTTTTAGTGGTGTTATTCATTGCTCTGATGTTTTGTCATATTAGTTCTTTTTTACCTCTAAGATTTTTAACCTTTTATGATTCTTTTAAGTGGCTTAACTATTTTATCATCTTTAATTATTTCAGCACTAAGCTCTCATATTACAAAAATGCTAATTTAAGTATTTTTACTTCTTGTTTGATCTTAGGCTTTACCTATTTCAACCTGAAGCTTACTTATACAGCATATATATATAATGGTAGTTTTCTAGATTTTGTTATTGATTCACCCATTTATTATTTAGGTATTGATTTATGAAAGTGTTACTTATAACTACTTGCGTTTATAATGAAACTAACTACTCAGACTTTAAACGCCTAGTTAATAGCTTGCACTCGCAAAGTAGTGAGGCCGTCTTCTTTCATGCTGTTTTATTTCAAAACTACACTCAGACTGAAATGATTCAACCTGCTAATAATGATAATTATTGTGCCGAACACTTTTACATTAAAGATATCATTTCACTATCTAAAGCAAGAAATTTTATTATCGAGAGAGTTTTCGATCTTCTTAGTGATTATGATTACATTTCCTTTCCCGATGATGATTGCTGGTATCCTACGAGTTTTTGGCTCAATTTTGAAGGGTTAGTAAGTACCAATGATTGCGACCTTTTTTATACCAAGTTTTGTTCCAGCCCGATAGATGCTGTTGGTGGTATTGAAAAGCATTCTGCTTATAAATTGGTTCAAAACGCGTCTTCAAACACCACTATTTATAAAAGTCAGATTGTCGCTGAATTGAGATGTTTTAATGAGAGTTTCGGTGTTGGCAGTGAAAATAATGGTGGTGAAGATACTGATTTTGCCATTAGAGCAATGTTGTTATCTAAATATATATGGTTTAGCAACTCAAACCTAATTGGCCATCGCGATCCCATTGCTGAGTTCAGATATCGATACTTCAAAGGCTCTTTCGGCGTGTTAAAGAATCATTGCTTTAGCTCACTTGCATTGATGCTGATTACAGCAAGAAAAACCTGTGTAGGGTTAGTCTTTCTTTTTTCTAACAAAATTAAAGTTACTGACTTTTTCATAAGGTGAATAAAATGGATTTTACAAAAAAGAATAATTTTTTGGGTGTGAATTTTAATGACTTTACAGCCGATAATCTGGTTCATCATATTGTTAATTATAATGGTGAATATTCAATGCTAGTTACGCCTAATGTAGACCATGTCATCAGGTACAACTCTGATTCAAGCTTTAAAACTATATATGATAAAGCTGATATTACTGTCAATGATAGCCGAATTTTAAATCTCTTATCTAAGCTGGCTAGGGTTGATATCGGAGATGTTATTCCAGGTAGTGATTTAACCAAACGAATCATAGAGACTTTGCCAGAAAAAGATTTTGATATAACAGTTATTGGTTGCTCAGATGAAACTATATCCTTTGTAAAAGCTAAATATAAGTTACGCTCAGTTAATCATTATAATCCTCCGATGGGGTTTATTGATGATGATATTGAAGTAGGTAAGTGTGTTGATTTTGTATTAGCCAATCCTGCTAAATTAATATTTCTTTGCGTGGGCTCACCAAGACAGGAAATTCTATGCCAAAAACTTAAACAGGCAGGTGCTTCAGGTCTGGCTTTGTGTGTTGGTGCTTCCTTTTTATTTTTAAGTGGTGAGGAAAAAAGAGCGCCTGTGATATTTCAAAAACTATCACTAGAATGGTTTTTTAGATTAATGCAATCACCAAGAAGGTTATTTGGTCGGTATGTTATTAATGGCGTTAAAATTTTTCCGATATTCATAAAGTACATTCATCAAAAGCATTAATTAATCCTTATTAAAGTGATTGGTAACGCTCATCGCTCCTTTTTTAACGTTAAATTCCCTATTGGTCACTGTAAAAATAATTTTTATCGAGGTTGAATATGATTTTACCCGTAATTATGGCAGGTGGTTCAGGCTCTCGTTTGTGGCCATTGTCTCGCCAGCAATTTCCTAAGCAGTTTCTTACTTTGTTAGATAATCATTCAATGTTGCAAACAACAGCGAACCGACTAGATGGAATTATTCATTCAGCGCCCTTAGTTATTTGTAATGAAGAACATCGTTTTTCTGTTGCTGAGCAGTTTCGTTTAGGCAATATAGATAACAGCGGAATTATATTAGAACCCGAAGGGCGAAATACCGCCCCCGCAATTGCACTTGCTGCTATGTATGCGGTTCGCAATGGGCAAGACCCTTTATTATTAGTGCTAGCCGCAGATCATGTCATTAAGAATGAGACCGCATTTTGTGAGGCTGTCACCAAAGCGGTAACCCTAGCAGAACATAACCAATTAGTGACGTTTGGCATTGTGCCGACAGCGCCAGAAACAGGTTACGGCTATATTCAACGGGGTGAGTTACTCGCTGATGAGCTTGGGTTTGAGGTTTCTCAGTTTGTTGAGAAGCCGAATTTAGCAACTGCGAAAGATTATATTGCCACTGGGCATTATTATTGGAATAGCGGCATGTTTTTGTTTAAAGCCAGTGTTTATTTACAAGAACTTAAATTATATAGCCCTGATATTTTTGCCGCTTGTGAAGCCGCAATGGTCAACACTACTCATGATGTAGACTTTATTCGTGTCGATGAAGCGGCTTTTATTACAAGTCCCGAAGACTCAATTGATTATGCTGTTATGGAAAAGACCAAGCATGCAGTGGTTGTGCCTATGGATTGCGGTTGGAGCGATGTCGGCAGCTGGTCTGCATTATGGGAGATTGAAGATAAAGATCCCCATGGAAACGTCTTTAAAGGCGATGTTATTGGTATAGATACCAACAATAGTTATGTTAATGCCACTGAAAAACTGGTGGCAACTATCGGCTTAGATGATGTGGTTATTGTTGAAACTAAGGATGCGATTTTAGTTTCAAAACAAGCTGATGTTCAACAAGTTAAACATATTGTAGAACAACTGAAAACTCATGAACGCAGCGAGTGGCAACACCACCGCGAAGTTTATCGCCCTTGGGGGAAATATGACTCCATCGATCATGGCGGACGTTTTCAAGTCAAGCGAATTACTGTCAAGCCTGGGGCAAAGTTATCAGTGCAAATGCACTACCACCGAGCAGAGCATTGGATTGTGGTATCGGGAACTGCGAAAGTAACCAATGGCGATCAAGACATTTTATTAACTGAGAATCAATCTACTTATATCCCTGTTGGTGTTATCCATGCCTTAGAAAACCCAGGTAAAGTGCCTCTAGAATTAATTGAAGTGCAATCGGGATCCTATCTCAGCGAGGACGATATTGTTCGCTTTGAAGACAGATATGGCCGTGTAGCAACAAAAGGCGTATCAAATGCTTAATTCAAAACAAGTGATAGCTTCAAGTCATATCGGTTTTGGAACCAGCGGTGCCAGAGGTTTGGTATGTGATTTCACTGTTGATGTCTGCGCAGCTTTCACAGTGTCTTTTTTAAACACCATGCAAGACTCTTTCAATGTTCACACAATCGCAATAGCGATAGATAATCGTCCAAGCAGTTTTACGATGGCACAAGCCTGTGCTGCAGCTCTAGAGCTGTGTGATGTAAAGGTTGTTTATTATGGTGTTATCCCAACGCCAGCATTAGCCTGTATTTCGATGAGCCAAGAGGTTCCTTGTATCATGGTGACAGGAAGCCACATTCCCTTTGACCGAAATGGATTAAAGTTTTATCGGCCTGATGGTGAGATTACTAAAGCCGATGAAATAGCGATTTTAAATAGTGAATATTATTATCCTTGCGTAGAGCAACTACCCTTGCTTACCGTGGATAATGCTGCTGAAAATCATTACATAGATCGTTATGTGAGTTTATTTGATTCGCCATGGTTAACTGGTAAGCGCATTGGCATTTATCAACATTCAAGTGCTGGGCGCGATTTATATCCACTCATTTTTGAAAAGCTGGGTGCCGAGGTTATATCCATTGGTCGCAGTGATACCTTTGTGCCTATTGATACTGAAGCAGTTAGTGAAGCAGATTGTCAAAAAGCGATCGAGTGGACGCACGAGTATCAGCTTGATGCGTTATTTTCCACTGATGGTGATGGTGACAGACCATTGCTCGCTGATGAGCAAGGTAACTGGCTGCGTGGTGACATTCTGGGGTTACTTTCCGCCAAGGCGTTAGATATCGATGGATTAGTTGTACCCGTTAGCTGTAATACCGCCATAGAACTAAGCCACTATTTTGATCTAGTCGTAAGAACTAAAATTGGCTCCCCCCATGTGATAGCCGCGTTTTCTGAGGTAGAAAGGCAAAGTAGTCGTATTGCTGGATTTGAAGCTAATGGGGGCTTCTTGCTGGAGTCTACTATCGAGGTTAATGGACATAGTTTGACTGCACTACCTACTCGCGATGCTGTATTGCCTGTTTTGATGGTACTTCATAGTGCTTTGAGTAAGACTGATTCTAACTCTATTGCAGGATTAGTAGCACAATTACCCCAACGCTTTACCCATAGCGACCGTTTGACAGATTTTAATACTGAACGCAGTAAACAAATTATTAAATTAGGTTTACAGCAGCCAGAGTATTTACTTGAGCAATTAAACCTATCTAAAAATAAATTATTAGAAGTTAATTCTACAGATGGACTACGCTTAAGTTTTACTAATGGCAATATTGTTCATTTACGACCATCGGGTAATGCTCCGGAATTTAGATGTTACGCCGAAAGTGATTCTATATCCAAAGCTAAACAATTAGTTGAACATACTTTGTATCAGTTATTGAACATCAATTTAAATGCATCGTTAGTTAATTAGGTGAGCTAAATGGAAAGTCCATCAACACTTCAATTTGTCGGTACCCGTTCTAGTTTCTTATTGCGTATCTTTGATATTGCCATTATTGCCGCCGCATTAATGATCATGATGCATAGCTATAATATTACTTTCAATAAGGACTACTTATTAGTGCTGATTGGGGTGCTGTTTTTTTATAGCTATATTGGCGAGTCTTTAGGGCTTTATCGCTCATGGCGTTCAGGGCGGTTTTCTACCATGTGTAGGATCGTCTCTTTGGATGTAACACTTGCCTTTGTGCTTATGACCCTATTGTTGTTTGTATTTAAATATAGTGAAGTTTACTCACGAGTAACGGTGGGAGGCTGGTATGTATTAAGTCTTTTATCGTTAGTGACTTGGCGATTGTGTGTTCGTGAGATTAAACGTTTTCGCCGTAAAAAGGGCTATAGCGTCCAAAAAATTGCAATTGTTGGCTTAACGGAGGCTGGGCAGCGTTTATATGAACAAATACAGAAACATGATGAGTTAGGTTTTGAGTGTGTTGGTTTTTACGATGATCGAGACCCTGAACGTATTGAAAACTTAGACTTATCTTGCCTAAAAGGCACTATTAACGATGCTGTCGATGTTGCACGTAAAGGTGAAATTCAGAAATTATATGTTTGCTTACCTATGATTGCGGAGCAGCGAACTGCCGATATTATTTTAGCGCTAGGCGACAGCACAGTTGATGTGCTCATTACCCCTGATTTTTTATTGAAAAACTTAATGCATGCACGCATAGGCAGTGTTGGCGAGGTTGATACCTTAAGTGTGTTTGAGTCACCCGTTAACGGGATGATGCGCTTTTATAAACGTAGTTTTGACCTTGCTTTTAGCGTTATGGCATTAATTGTTTTAAGTCCTGTCTTATTGGTTATTGCTTTCGCGGTTAAATTAAACTCCCAAGGTCCTATTATTTTTAAGCAAGATAGATATGGACTTGATGGGCGAAAAATTAAAGTGTGGAAATTTCGCTCAATGACAGTGACTGAAAACAGTAATGTGGTTATTCAAGCGAAGAAAGGAGATGCACGAATAACCAATGTTGGCGCATTTTTACGTAAAACCTCGCTAGATGAATTACCACAATTTTTTAATGTACTCATGGGGGATATGTCGGTGGTTGGCCCAAGACCACATGCGATTGCCCATAATGAAGAATATAGACATTTAGTTTCCTATTACATGCTTCGTCATAAAGTATTACCTGGTATTACGGGCTGGGCACAGATAAATGGCTGGCGTGGTGAAACCGATACCCTTGATAAAATGGAAAAAAGAATCGAATTCGACTTGGCTTATATAAGAAATTGGTCTATTTGGTTAGATGTGAAAATTGTCTTTATGACATGCTTTAAAGGTTTTGTCGGTAAACATGTTTACTAAAAATCACAATCAAAGGAATAGGTGATAACAATGAGAACAAAGCTAAATATATTTACACTATTAGTCATCTCAGCTGGGATAGCAAATGTGAGTGCTGAAGAAAAAGCTGGGGTAATTACCACTGAGTCCGGTGTTGATTTTATTCCAGCATTAAATGCAGGCTTAAAATATGACGATAATATTGCCAGTAGAAGTACAAATGAAGAAGAAAGTTGGATATTAACCGTAGCCCCTGCGGTGCAGGCAAAGATGCTCGATGGGAATAACATTTATACTATTGATGCCGGTATTGAGTACGGTGATTATTTCGATAGTAGCGACGATAACTACCTTGATGCACTATTAAAAGCTCGCGCTCAGGTAGAGTTAAATCAAAGCAATCGTTTCAATCTTGAAGCTAAGTATTTTTACGGTCACGAAGATCGTGGTACTGGTGTGTTCGATTTTGGCTTTGATGATGGACTGCCAACAGAACCTGCTACCTATGATATTTTTCAAGGTGGTGGTTATTATGAGTATGGCGCTAAATCAACGCCGGCAAGAGTTAGGATTAATGGTTTATATGATTCTAAGGAATATACAAACTTTAAAGAATTAACCCAGTTCCGTAATAAAGATAACGTTAAATTAGGGGCTACCGTTTTTTATGATACTCGAGCAGCCACTAGTATTTTTCTTGATTACCAATATATTCAAACCGCTTATGACGTCATGGATCCTGGCGGAGATAGAGACAGTGATACCCAAAATTTACAGTTAGGTGTTGAGTGGGAAGCAACCAGTACCACTGAGGGTTCTATTAGGATCGGCTATCAGAAAAAAGCATTTGATAATCAAGAGCGGGAAGATTTTAGCGGTGTAGCTTGGGATGCCAAGTTAACTTGGAAACCATTGACCTATAGTCAGTTTGACTTCTATACCGGTCGCAGTAGTGAGGACCCTGATACATTTGGTGATTATGTTCGTGAGACCACTTACGGGGTTAAATGGAACCATGATTGGAGCGACTTGTTTGGTACCACTCTCGGGTACGATCGAATACAAGACGATTACACAGGCTTTGAGCGTGAAGATACCACCAATGTTTATCGCGTTTCGTTCAATTTTGAAGTGTTGCGCTGGATGACGCTAAGAGCAGGTGCAGATATTGCTGACAATACATCAATACAAGAACGCTTTGATTACGATCGTAATATCTATTTTATCACTGCCGAAATGACCTTGTAATTATTGGTGCAATCATGAGATTTCTATTTTTAAGTCTAGTTTTAGCTCTTGTATCCATGATGCTGACATCGACTGCAGAGGCGGTCGAGTCTGATGATAGTTACCTATTAGGGGCTGGTGATACCATTATTATTCAAGTGTATGGTGAGGACGCCTTAACCTTGGAAACTCAACTCACCAATAGTGGCACCATTAATTTTCCTTTTTTAGGCCCAATTAAACTTAACGGTTTGACCATAAAACAAGTGGAGCAAATTGTTTATAAGGGTCTTAAAGGGGATTATTTTGTTGAGCCTAGTGTCTATGTCGGAATGGTGGAATATCGACCTTTTTATATTCACGGCGAGGTTAAAAAACCGGGTGGCTATCCATATCAGCCAGGAATGACAGTTAACCAAGCCATCGCACTAGCCGGTGGGCTGACTGAGCGGGCTTCAGAAGACAAAATCAATATTTCCCGAGAAGGCGCAAAGGTAAACTCCAAGCGTGGCAACATTAACAGTAAGATTTTTGCTGGTGATACTATTACCATTGAACAGAGGTTCTTTTAAATGACTCAGCAGGAAAGGCGAGCCAACCCATTGCCTCAAATTCAAATGGATCAGCTAATTGATTTCAAGAAGCTAATAAAACCTGTTATGCGTTTTAAATGGCGCATATTAACCTTTGCGATGTTGATTACTGCTTTGGTTATTTTTGTCGTATTGAAAATGACGCCAATATACAGTGCAAAGTCTACCTTATTGATCGAATCAGAACAGGCTAATGCTATTAAAATAGATGAAGTTTATGGTATTAATTCAGGGCAGCAAGAATATTATTTAACTCAATTTGAAATTATAAAATCACGCTCAATTGCAGAGCGAGTATTTAACGAATTAGATTTAATAAATCACCCTGCATTTGTCTCAGAACCAAGTTTGCTTAGTCAACTAGCCTATTTACTCGATTTTATTCCAAAAGAATATATTCCCGAAGAGTACCTACCTGATGACTTATTGCCTGAAGGGAGTGCTACAGAAAATGTTGACCAAGAAATTGTTAAGCAACAATTAATCGATACCTTTGCCGAAGATATCAGTATTTCACCGGTTAGAAAAACGCAATTGGTCCATATTCGTTATGAAAGCTCAGATCCCGCCTTGGCCGCATTAGTGGCTAATGTGGTGGGAGATACCTATATTTTAAGTCAATTGGAAGCAAAGGTTGGCATGACACAAAAGGCCAATACTTGGTTAGGTGGAAGGCTAGAAGAGCTAAGATTAAAGCTAGATGAATCTGAAACACGCTTAGAATCTTTTAAGCGGGCGAATGGTCTGGTTGATGTTGAAGGGGTCACAGCGTTAGATGCTAAAGAGCTCGAACGATTAAGTGATGAAATTGCCATGGCACGCTCACGCAAAGCGCAGGCAGAGAGTTTTATTACCGTGGTCAGGCGCTACGGTGCTACTGATATCAGCCGTTTAGAAAGCTTACCTGAAGTAACCTCCCATCCCTCGATTCAAAATGTTAAGCGTGAAGTGGTGATTGTTGAAAGAAAAGTTTCTGAGCTTGAGCAAATTTATGGGCCAAAGCATCCAAAAATGATCGCGGCAAAAGCTGAGCTTAAATCAGTACAGAGTAATTTACATAGCCAAATAGCAAGATTAGTGAGAGGTATTGAAGAAGAAGCGCAAACAGCAGGACGTAAGCTGAAGGGGTTAGAAGCGCAGTTTAATAAATCAAAAGGCTCTTTTCAAAACCTGAGCACTATAGATACTGATTTCCGTCGCATGCTGCGTGAAGTTGATACTAATCAACAATTGTTTGATAGCTTTCTTGCTCGTCAAAAAGAAACCGAAGTGACCGGCAGTTTTGACTCGCCTATCGCCCGCTTTACTGACAGAGCGATTGTGCCAATCTATCCTACTAAACCCAATAAAAAGCTGATTGTAATATTGACCTTTTTTGCCAGCTTAGGCTTTGGGGTGGTCATGGTGTTAGTGCTTGATGGATTAAATGACACCATCAAAAATAGCGATGATGTAGAAAAAATATTATCGCAACGGGCACTTGGTTATATACCTAAAGCCAAGAAAAGAGCCAGCTATAAAGAGATTAATTTCGCCTTTTATGACAGTAACCAGCCTTTACATGCTGAAGCTGTGCGGACAATTAGAACCTCGATGTCTTTAATGGCGATGGGGACAGATTTCTCCACGATTGAGGTCACATCGTCGACGCCTAATGAAGGTAAAACCAGCGTGTCAATGAACTTAGGCTTTGCATTTTCTACTATGGAAAAAGTGCTGATAATCGATGCGGATTTACGTAAATCAAGTATGGGTGAGCGTTTTGGCTTGCCTTCTTACCAACCAGGGCTTGCAAATTTCTTATCTGGTACCGAAAGTCTCCCTCACTGTATCGTTGCCGATGTTAAACCGAACGTTGACTTTATGCCCGCAGGAGCCGTGCCACTTAACCCGCAGGAGCTTCTGTCTTCTAGCCAGTTTCCTAAATTGTTAACCTTACTTAAAACCCAATACACTAAAATCATTATTGATACACCTCCAATACATGCCGTCAGTGACGCATTGATTATTACTTCGTTATGTGATGCAACGGTATTAGTGGTAAAAGCCGATCATACCCGTAATGAAGTGATTAAATTAAGCTTAGCAAAATTAAATCAAGCGAGAAGTAAAGTCTTTGGTGTCGTTCTAAACCAGTTTAATACGAAAGATGCACAGCATTACCAAGGTGACTATGGCTACTATAAAGCTTACGGCGCAGATCAGACTCCTAAAGATAAACCTGTGCAGTTTGCAGATTATGCCGCCAAAGATAAGCCTAAGCCGTTTTCTGACTTGGACAATATAAAAGTATGATTGATTTACATTGCCATGTATTAGCCAATATCGACGATGGAGCTAAATCCGTTGATGAAGCACTGAGTTTAATGGCTTTGGCACAGGAGCAAGGGGTAACCCGCATGGTGGCAACCCCGCATATCCATCTAGGCATATATGACAATGATATCAACTCAATATCTGCAGCTTATAAGGCGCTTTCACAAGCCCTAGTTAGCTCTAACATTGCTATTGAATTGCGCGCGGCAGCGGAAGTGCGGATTTCACCAGAAATCGTCTTGTTTGTTGAGCAACATAAATTGCCTTTTATTGGTCATTATCAGCAAAAAGATGTCCTACTATTAGAGTTACCCAGTAGCCATATCCCAGCGGGAACAGATAGGTTAATTAGCTGGTTATTGAGTAAAAATGTATTACCGATGATTGCTCACCCTGAACGTAATAGAGAGCTGCAAAACCACCCCCATAGAATTAAGCCCTTTGTCCAAGCTGGCTGTTTATTTCAGTTAACAGCAGCGTCGCTAATTGGCGATTTTGGCTCGGCGCCGCAGCAATTGAGTGAGCAATTTTTAAAAGAGCGTTTTTATTCCATCATCGCTTCAGATTGCCATTCCTTAAAACGTCGCCCACCTAAAATTGCCCAAGCAAAGCAATTGGTTAGTAGCTTAGTTGATGAAGAGTACGCTTTTGCATTAACGACAGAGATACCCAGAACTATTTCTAATTCGCTATTTCAATAATCATAAGGTGATGACATAAAATGTTGAAGTTTAAAATGATAAAAAACTTCACTTGGTCAAGGCAAAGGCTGATATATGTATTTTTACTCCTTTTGCTAGCGGCGATATTGCCGGTTATTGTGCAAAAAGGCATGGCCAGTGCGTATCATTTTAAATCCCGATTCTATATTGATCATTGGCAGAAAAATAACCCTCCTACCCAGCTTCAATACTCAGCGGCATTATTGGCCGCTGATAATGCTTATAACCTTGATAGTAAAAACCCTCACTATTTATTGACCTTGGCAAAAGTCATGGAGTGGGGCGTATATGCAAATTTTGCCGCTGCCAATAACGCACTATTTAACCAGTTATATACCAATGCCATTTCCCAAAGGCCGACATGGCCTAATGCTTATAGTGATTACGCATATAATTTAGCCTTCATTCAGCATGATGTGTCACAAGTATGGCCTTTATTAGATAAGGCTGTACTGTACGGTCCTTATACCCCTGAAGTATTGCATCAAATTCTAGCCATCGGTTTTGCATATTGGCCTCAGTTAACCCTAGTACAAAAGAAAAACGTTTTTGAAACGGCGCGGATTTCAGCTATGGCTAGCTGGGACGTGCGCACTGATTTGAAGCGCTTAGCCACGCAATATGACATGACGCCAATAGTATGTACCTACTTTAAATTTATCACCCCAGAGTTTACTCCCAAAGATAAAAACTGGGTTGAAAAGGAACTGTGTCGTTAATGGATACTCTTGCCAAACCAACGAAGGTTTTCAGCGGACGCTTTGATCATTTTATGATATTGGCTCTGTGTGTGGTGATTATTTGGATGCCAATCCCTTTAGGCAGTAATCGTATTTGGGCGTTGGCGATCCTTGAATTTACAACAATATCACTGGGGATAGTACATCTTGGCTATTGCCTGAAGCATGATAGTGCATTTTTTCGCTACCAGTGGCAAAAGCAATTATTGCTCCCCCCAGGGCTGTTATTGATATATTTATTTTTACAGTATCTTAATTGGCTTCCAGGTATTGATAGTGTCGACCCTTACCAGACTCAACAACAACTCCTTAAGACTCTGTGTTATTCAATTTTTATTTTCTTATTAAGCCAATATTGTCAGCATTCTAAAACCTTAAGGTGGCTGTTTATAGCAATTATCTTATCAGGGTGTTTGCAGGCTTTTTATGGGGTGATTCTGAATCTACTGCAGTTAGATGCCTCGCCCATTTTAGGTTTTAGTGATGGCGAAAAGGCCCGTGGATCCTTTGTGTATCAAAATCATTTTGCTAATTATTTAGCCTTATGTTTAAGCATTGCGTTTGGTTGGCTGTTATCAGAGCTTAAAACCACTAAGCACGATCAAGATAAGCGCGCCATGCTTATCGGGATGATATCAACACTATTAAGTCGAAAATTAATTTTACGTTTAGCAATCGTGTTGATGGTTATAGGACTAATAATGAGCCGTTCGCGGATGGGCAATGCGGGCTTTTTTGCTGCTTTAGGCCTGATGTCGGTTATTGCATTATTTATTTACCGCCGCCCGCCGACATTGTTTAAACCCTTAGTTATCAGTATTTTTATTTTAGATTTGATTATTGTTGGTTCGATTTTTGGGATTGAAAAAGTTAAGCAGCGCTTAGCTGAGACCAGCTTTGCTTCAGAAACCCGCGATAATGTGGTTATTGATAGCTTACCTATCATTCAAGATAATCTTTTTACAGGTACAGGAGGAGGCAGCTTTTATACGGTTTTTCCGCAATACCAACCCCAGTTTTACTCTGGTTTTTATGATCATGCCCATAATGAATATGTGCAATTTGTAATTGAGTATGGTGTTGTTATGACGGTGATATTAGGCGCTTGGGTGTTGTATTCGTTTTGGCTTGCTTGTCGAACAATGTATCTACGCAATAACAAGCTTTATAAGGGTATCGCATTTGGTTGTGCTATGGCTATCGTATATATGCTCTTGCATATCTCGGTTGATTTCCATCTACAAGCACCAGCCAATACGTTACTGTTTTTAACCATAATAACCCTGTGTTGGTCGGTTCGTTATTTACCTTCTGAGCCTCAGCGAAAGGCTCGAAAATCATTTTAGTTTTACTTTTACTATACAATTTAGCGCTAGTTAAATAAGGATATTTTATGAAAGTTGTCATTCCCGTTGCAGGTTTAGGCACGCGTATGTTGCCAGCTACCAAAGCCATACCTAAAGAAATGTTACCCATTGTTGATAAACCCTTAATTCAATATATTGTTGATGAATGTGTCAGTGCGGGAATTAAAGAAATTGTATTGGTGACTCATGCCAGTAAAAATGCAATTGAAAACCACTTTGATAAATCTTACGAGTTAGAGTCAACCTTAGAAAAACGGGTTAAACGTCAGTTATTACATGAAGTGCAGTCTATTTGCCCTAAAAATGTCACCATTATGCATGTGCGTCAGGGTGAGGCTAAGGGCTTAGGCCATGCGATATTATGTGCAAAACCCTGTATTGGAAATAATCCATTTGCAGTGGTGTTGCCCGATGTCATTTTAGATGCCTACTCAGCGGATCAGCGAACTGAAAACTTAGCTTCTATGCTGGTGCGTTATCAGGAGTCCCAAGCCAGTCAAATTATGGTGGCCCCTGTACCTGATGAGCAAGTGAATAAGTACGGCATTGCAGATTGCGCTGGTGAAACCGTGATGGCTGGAGAGTCAGTCAAAGTGTATAAAATGGTTGAAAAGCCTGCAGTGGGTCAAGCGCCGTCAAATTTAGCCGTGGTTGGTCGTTACGTGTTGTCCGAAAAAATTTGGGATTTACTAGCCCAAACGCCGCCGGGCGCAGGGGATGAAATTCAATTAACTGATGCTATTGATATGCTGATTAAATCAGATGCGGTGGAAGCTTTTAATATGACGGGTAAATCCCATGACTGTGGCGATAAGCTTGGTTATATGAAAGCGTTTGTTGAATACGGTTTGCGAGATGCTAAATATGGCGGCGATTTTAGTCGTGAAATTAAACTGTTATTAACCGAATACGACTAATGTAAGTTAATGAAATTGTGATTTATATACTGTTATATGCGGTGCTACCGAGCCAGCCCTAGCGTCTTTGCTTGAAAAGGCTGACAAACTAAAACCTAATCTTCGATACTGTTGCGGCAATAACGCTAAAATGGTGTTTGAGGTTAGGTTTTTTTGTACCTAAAATTTATGTTAATAATATATAAAACAGAGTTTTATGTTGTGTGGTCGAGGTATGGGTAAAGAGCCCAATCAAAGCCATTATATTGTTGGATAGTCCTCCGCTAAACCGCTAAACCGCTAAACCGCTAAACCGCTAAACCGCTAAGCTTGCTGATACTTCATAATCATTTAGTCGGTGAGTTAAGCTAACTTTACTTGGCGCTCAATTCTGAACGCGAAGGCATAGTTCGCCATTTCCTATCTAATTCGTCTATTTTTTAGCTTTTTAATTTATTTTAATAAGTCTAGCAATCTTAGAAATCAACTACCCCTAAGTGAGTATGGCTTAAGGTTATAGTTATCAAGGGGTTTTTATTGGTATTTGATGGTTTGACTTTATTTTGTCTTTTACGAAGGGTTAGATCCATCAAAATGTATTAATCGGATTGTATGTCTATCCCTATGATGTTTTCCAAGGAAGCGAAAGACACAAGGTATCACTGGTCAAACGGTCGGATTGAAAGGTTCAATCTGGATTCAGCAGTGTTAATTCTAGCAAATATGCCAGTCAGTTCGCTCCACCTAATTCTTAATATGTAAACTTAACCTGTAAGGCAGCAATGATTATGAATATCATCCAAAATCTTTTTGCTATTTCGCCCTATATTGCGTTGTTTATTACTCTGGCACTTGGTTATCTGATCGGCAAAATTACCATAGGACGTTTTGTTCTTGGTGGTATTGCAGGTACCTTGTTGATGGGAGTAATAATTGGCCAATTTGGTGTGCAAATAGACCCAGGAGTCAAAACCATCTTCTTCGCATTATTTATTTATGCGGTAGGTTATCAAGGTGGGCCTCAATTCTTTGGCGCGCTTAACTTCAAAACTATCAACATTTTACTTTCCGCTGTCGTGATGACGGTAACCGGTTTAATTACGGTATTAGTGGCAGCTAAGTTATTTAGCTTAGACAGTGGTACTGCAGCAGGTCTTGCTGCCGGTGGCTTAACGCAATCAGCCATTATTGGTACTGCTGGTGATGCGATATCTCAATTAGGTGGCATGACCGAAGAAGCTAAAAGCTTGATGCAAACCAATGTGGCTGTGGGTTACGCCGTAACATACATCTTTGGTTCGTTAGGCCCAATTTTAATGGTGTCATGGTTAATTCCGACCTTTATGAAATGGGATATCCGCGAAGAAGCACTAAAGCTAGCTGAAAAAATGTCTGACGGTAAGCCTGAGCTGGCGCCAGGTGAATTTAATGCGATGACAGATCTTGTGTCACGTGCTTATAAAATTCCTACAGACAGTCGATTAATTGGTCAAGATATTCAAACTGTAAACGGTGATCTGCTTGATACCGCTATCGAAATGATTTCACGTGATGGTCAAAACATTGAAGTTGATAAATCAGTGGTGATAAAAGCGGGTGACATCTTAGTGGTAACCGGTCTTCGCCAAGCTATCGCTGGACACATAGAGTCAGCCAAGCATGAAGTGGCATTACCACGTGGCACCGTATTAATTGAAGAAAATCGTCAACTTGTTGCTAATGACAAGCAATTAATTGGTAAAACACTTGCACAGATTAAAGCTGAAACTAACGTGGATACCTTACGTGGTGTATATGTTACCGACGTGATCCGTGGTGGTAACTCGCAAAATATTTCAGCCGATTTTATCGTCCATAAAAATGACATTATTCAAGTCACTGGCTCTGCAAAAGATATTAACCGTATCGAAAAAGGCATCGGTAAGCGTTTAGTTTCATTATTTTCAACTGACTACGTACTGTTTGGTTTAGGTATGGTAGGTGGCTTATTAATTGGTCTGATTAACTTCGAAATAGCCGGTATTCCAGTGACAATTGGTTCAGGTGCAGGTTGTTTGATTTCAGGTTTATTTGTGGGCTGGTTACGTAGTCGTAAACCAAATATGGGATCACTGCCACTGGGCGCTTCAAACTTCTTACGTGACTTTGGTTTAGCGGTATTTGTTGGGGTTGTCGGTTTACAAGCAGGACCTCAGGCAATCGATATGGTTAAAGAAAACGGTTTAACCTTATTGTTCCTAGGTGTCGCGGTAACCATTATTCCACAAATTATCTCTTTCTTTATCTCTTACTACGTATTGAAGATTAAGAACCCGATTGAAGCACTAGCTTGTGTTGCAGGTGGCCGCAGCGCTAATCCCGGCTTTGCAGCTCTACTTGAAAAAGCAGGTAATGCAACACCGGTATTTGCTTTCACGGTCACTTACGCCATTGCCAATGTATTACTCACTCTTTGGGGTCCAATCATTGTCGGCATTATTTCAACCCAATAATTACCCTAGATAGTCGATGAGAGTGACGTCTCCTCTTATCGACTATCACCCCAAATTCACCCTTTTAAATTGATAAATAGGTAAAATATTATGACTACATCAAATACTCAAACTGTACCAACAATCGATTTCACTAAATTTGCCAACTTAAGCCCATTTGAATTAAAAGATAAATTGATTGAAGTGGCTAAAACCGTTCCAGATCGTATTTTATTGGATGCGGGCCGCGGTAACCCCAACTTCTTGGCCACCTTACCTCGTAAAGCATTCTTACGTTTAGGCGATTTTGCTATCGAAGAATCAGAGCGCAGCTACTCATACTTAAACGAAGGTTTTGGTGGTATTCCGGATGGTGTTGGCGTGGTAGAGCGTTTTGATACCTTTGCTAAAGAAAACCTAAACAGAGATGGCGTTAAGTTTTTACAAAAAGCAATTAGCTATGCTAATGACCGTTTAGGTATTGATAAGCAAGCTTTTTTGCACGAATTTGTAAACGCGTTTTTAGCCTGTAACTACCCTGTGCCTTCACGTATGTTAACCAACATTGAAAAAGTGGTTAAGCAGTACATAGGTGAAGAAATGTATGGCCCAATGCCAATGACAACTGACTTTGACCTGTTCGCTACTGAAGGTGGCACTGCGTCTATGACTTATACTTTTGCGACAATGTTCAACAATGGTTTACTTAAAAAAGGCGACAAAGTGGCGTTAGTGACGCCTATCTTTACCCCTTATTTAGAGATTCCAGAGCTTGCTGAATATGAGTTAGAAATTGTTGAATTACGCTTAGACGAAAATACATGGCAGTTACCACAATCAGAAATTGAAAAATTAGCTGATACCGGTATCAAACTATTGTGTGTGGTTAACCCTGCCAATCCTGCATCGGTTAAGTTTTCAAACGATACGTTAGACCGTTTAACTGACTTTGTTAACACACAGCGCAAAGAATTGTTTATCATCACTGATGACGTATATGGCACATTTGCAGACAACTTTATTTCGCTATTTGCCAAACTGCCATACAACACCTTATGTGTGTATTCATTCTCAAAATACTTTGGTGCAACCGGCTGGCGTTTAGGTACTATCGGTATTCATTATGAAAACGTATTTGATGATGCAATGCGTGCGTTACCAGAAGCGCATCAATTACAGTTAGATAACCGTTATAAAACACTGACACCTGAACCAAGAGACATTAAGTTTATTGACCGTATCGTTGCCGACAGTCGTGCTGTAGCCCTAAACCACACAGCTGGTTTAGCATTACCACAACAGGTGCAAATGGCATTATTTTCATTAAGTTGTTTAATGGACTTGGAAGATAATTACAAAGCAGCTTGTAAACGTATTATTCGTGAACGTTACATCACATTGTATAAAAACATGGGTGTTGAAATTGAAGAAAACGAAGACCGTGTTGATTACTACACCCTACTAGAGTTAGATGCTTTAGGTGGTAAACTTTATGGCGATGAGTTTGTACAATGGTTTAAAGATAACAATAAAGGTCAAGACTTCCTCTTTGTGTTAGCGTACAAAACAGGGGTAATTTTATTACCAGGTAAAGGATTTGATGTTGTTCATGCTTCAGTGCGTGTATCACTAGCTAACCTAACTCACTACGATTATGAGTTAATTGGTCGTGCGACAAGAGTCGTACTTGATGGCTACTATGCAGAGTATCAAGCAAGCTAGTTAATCAATACCGCAGTTAATCAGTCAAATATTGACTGATGATTGAGAAATGAAAATGCCAATCTTTTGATTGGCATTTTTTATGCTTGATTGAAAAATTTTGTACTATATTTCACAGCTATACAAAGTATTAAAACAGCAACAAAGCTTAATTGGGCAAGATTGCGACATGGTGTATTAGCTGCGTGATACTAGAGCAAATGAATTAAGGGAGTATCTATGGGAACGATCAGGTTGAATTCTATTGTTATTGGCCCATTGCTGTGTATGCTGCTGACGCCTATGGCTGCTGTTGCTAATGATAATGCTGAAGATAGCGTTGCCAATGAGCCAAGCTCATTAGTGCCAAATTTAAAAGAAAACCAAGCACCTTTAACCGTGAATAAAGGCAATTTTGTGGCAGCGCCCATTCCGTTTTCAAATCCGACCATTGATTCAGGTTTAGGCGGATTAGTGGGCTACTTTTATCCACAAACCGCAGAGCAAAAAGCGGTACAACCTCCTTCTGTTACCGGTATCGCAGGGTTTTATTCCAGTAATGACAGCTGGGGCGCGGCAGTTGGTCATGCCAGTTATTGGGATAATAATAACTGGCATTTAAAAGGTGGGGTCGCCTATGCCGATTTAAAGCTGCCGTTAGTGTCAACCGAGTTGCTTGGTTTACCTATCGACGTTGATTGGGATATTTCTGGCTACGGTGCACTGCTTGAATTGGAGCGGCGCATTAGTGGTAATTGGTTTGTCGGAGTTAATGGGGTATTCATTGATTTTGAACAAGACTTTAATGTTAACATTAGCTCCATCGATTTTGATTTACGAAATGAAATTGTCTCCGCAGGACTTGGTGCTGGGATTATTTATGATTCTCGTGATGTGCCTACTAACCCTTATGATGGTTATTACTTTAAGCTCAACGGCACTTTTTTTGATGATGCCATTGGCAGTGATACCAACTTTGAATCTTATTCATTAGAGTTTGATGGTTATTTTCCTGTGCATGAGTCGATAACCGTGGCTTATAAATTAAAAGGCTGTTTGAAAGAGGGTAACGTGCCGCTATGGGCAGCTTGTCGTTTAGGGTTACGTGGTTTTTCATCCACTGAATATATGGCCTTAGGTGCCATTGAAACAGAAGCTGAAGCCCGTTGGCGTTTTCATAAGCGCTGGGGATTAGTGGGTTTTATTGGCGCAGGTAAATTGGATGATGTGAATCATGCGGATAAATCTGATGATATCATTCCTTCATACGGTATTGGCGTGCGCTTTATGCTACAACCAGCAGAGCGAATCAATTTACGCTTAGATTATGCTCGCTCATCCAATAATAATGATGCGCTTTATCTTTCTGTCGGGGAAGCATTTTAATATCGTTATTTTAGTCTATGACTTACATTAGATGTTGTTTATATTGGTTGTCGTTAACTGATATTCTTTAAATGTAGATAGTTAATTATTCTTAAAACATAAATAAAAGAGAGTGTTATGAAAGGTGTCATTTCGATCCAGTCGCATGTTGTTTACGGGCATGCAGGAAATAGTTCTGCAGTATTTCCTATGCAGCGTATGGGTTTAGAAGTTTGGCCTATTCATACAGTGCAGTTTTCAAATCATACTCAGTACCAACAGGGCTGGACTGGGCGGGCTTTTTCTGCCGATGATATTAATGAGCTGGTGGCGGGTATTGGTAACATAGGTAAGCTTGCAGATTGTCAGGCGGTGCTATCAGGTTACCAAGGTAGTGCTGAGCAGTGCCAAGCAGTGATCCAAACCATTCAAACGGTTAAAGAGATCAATCCTCAGGCTATTTATGTGTGTGATCCTGTAATGGGTGACCCTGAAAAGGGCTGTATTTTGGCTGATGGTATTACTGAGCAATTAATTAAACAAGTTATGCCTCTGGCTGATGTGATTGTACCTAATCAATTTGAGCTGAGTCAGTTCACTCAAATGGATATTACCAATCTTGAGCAAGCTAAAGCAGCTTGCCAAAAAGCATTGTCTTTAGGGCCTGATATTGTGTTGGTTAAGCATTTACACAGCATCGCTGATGAGACATTCACCATGATGCTGGCAACCCAAGAGGGTTGTTATATCAGTCAGCGTCCACAACTTGAGTTCGTAAAACAGCCAGTTGGTGTTGGTGATTTAATTTCGGCGTTATTTACCGCAAGTTTAGTGCAAGGCTTATCTGCTGTTGAGGCATTTGAACATGCAACAGATGCTTGTTATGGCGTGTTAAAAGAGACCGCCCATCAGCGCCAGTGGGAGCTACAAACTATTGCAGCCCAGCAAGAGCTGGTCACACCTTCAGAGCACTTTAAAGCGATTAAAGTTTAGTGGTTTAGGTTTATAGGTTGAGCTTTAATGATTTGGCTTTAATAAATAAGTATCGCAATGTTTAGTTATAAGGCCTTTGACCTAACTGAATAAATCAGAGCTAAATAAAAACCACGCTAATTAGATTAAGCGTGGTTTTTTGTTTAAATGGCATAGCTATTATCTGAATTAAGAATTTTAAGACGCTTAATTTACGGCTGTTTATTCAGTACCTCATCAATATCAGCTGCACTGTGGCGATTAGGCAGTTGCTCCCATTCTTCGCCCCATGAGCGATTGACGATACGACCACGCTTTACTGCTTGGCGCTGGGCAATAATATTGGCCCAACGAACTAAGTTCGGATAGCTTGCGACATCTAAAAACTCTGCAGCATCATAAAGATGGCCCAGCACCAAACTGCCGTACCATGGCCAAATTGCCATATCGGCAATGGTGTATTCATCACCGGCAATAAAGGCATGTTTCGCTAATTGCTTATCAAGCACATCAAGTTGACGTTTGGTTTCCATAGCGAAGCGATTAATCGGGTATTCAAATTTTTCTGGGGCATATGCATAAAAGTGACCAAAGCCGCCCCCTAGATAAGGCGCTGCTCCTTGAAGCCAAAATAACCAATTTAGCGTTTCTGTGCGCAGAGCAAAGTCTTTTGGTATGAAGTGACCGAACTTATCTGCTAAATAAACTAAAATCGCGCCAGACTCAAATACTCGCACCGCTTTAGCACCTGAGTTATCGGATAATGCTGGAATTTTAGAGTTTGGATTGATATCAACAAAGCCTGATGAGAACTGCTCACCTTCGCCAATATTAATCAAGTAAGCATCGTATTCTGCCTCTTTTACCCCTTTGGCTAGTAGCTCTTCTAGCATGATGGTGACTTTCTGGCCATTTGGTGTGGCTAATGAATGCAGCTGAATTGGGTTGCTGCCAATAGCTAATTCTTTTTGGTGACGAGCGCCTGAGTCTGGTCGGTTAATACTTGCCCATTGACCACCGTTTTCTTGATTCATGGTCCAGACTTTTGGTGGTACATATTCGTTGCTCATGATGTTTCCTTATCTGTGTCACTATTCTGTTTTAAAAGCATGTGTTTTAAAAGCGTGCGTTGTTATATGCGCGGGTATAAATCAGATATTGGGACTAATACGAAATTAACAATGATAAAGCTCATAACCATTGGTTATTGTTCAGCTGCGAATATCATATGGATTGACTGTTACTTTAAAGTGGGTTCATTACATAACTTAAAGATAAAAATGCCAGTCAATTGAACTGGCATTTTGGGTTTTTAATCAAGTTTGATTAGCTCTGATTATTGCTTAACTACCAAATACGCACACGTTGATCTTCTGGTAGGTACAGCTTGTCACCAGGTTTAACATCAAAGGCTTTGTACCATGCATCATGGTTACGTGGCGCTAATGCGCGGTAACGCCCTGGCGCGTGAGTACCTGCACGAAGCTGACTTAACATACTTTGCTCAGTACGTTTTTCTTTCCACACTTGCGCCCATGCTAAAAAGAAGCGTTGATCGCCTGTAAGGCCATCAATAATCGGCGCTTCTTTGCCGTTTAAACTCAGTTGATAAGCGTTATACGCCATGGCTAAGCCGCCAACATCACCGATATTTTCACCAAGGCTATTACGGCCATTAACGAAGTTTTCTGGGATTGGCTCATATAAACTGTATTGCGCTGCTAGCTGGTCAGCTTTAGCATCAAATGCCGCTCTATCTGAGTCGGTCCACCAATTACGCTGAATACCGTTGGCGTCCGATTTTGAGCCCTGGTCATCAAAACCATGGCCCATTTCGTGGCCAATAACGGCGCCAATGCCGCCGTAGTTCACTGCGGCATCTGCGTTAGGGTCAAAGAATGGTGGCTGTAAAATTGCGGCTGGGAATACAATCTCGTTGAATGAACTATTGTAATAGGCATTGACAAATTGTGGCGTCATGCTCCAACGGTTACGGTCGGTTTTTTGTAGCTCTTTAGCGACGCTGTCAGCATGAAAATATTGACGTAGGTTGTGGATGTTCGCCACTAAATCTTTGCTTGTCAGTGATAAACCATCAAACTGTTGCCATACATCTGGGTAACCAATCTTTGGTTTAAATGCGGCAAGTTTAGCGTGTGCATTGACTTTAGTTTCAGCACCCATCCAATCTAGGCCATCAATACGTTGACCGAGAGAAGTACGTAAGTTCTCAACTAATTCCGCCATTTGCTGTTTTGATGATTCAGGGAAATAACGTGCCACATACACTTTACCAATCGCAAAACCTAATGATTGCGTGCCCGACATTTCAGCGACTGCGCGTTTCCAGCGTGGTTTAGGCTCTTCTTGCCCGCTTAACTCTTTACCGTAAAAAGCAAAGCTGGTGTTGTAGATGTCTTCAGATAATAATTCTGCATTATTACTGATGGTGTGGAACTTAAGGTAATCCTGCCAAACATTAAGTGGCTGCTGATTAATTAAGGCAATCATTGCTTTAACTGGCTCAGGCTGTGAGATATTTAATTGTGGAACTTGATAGCCCGTTTGTTCGATAAATAAATCCCAATTAAAGCCTGGGTATTGCGCTGCTAAATCAGCACGTTTAACTTGGTTGAGGGTCAGGTCGCGGTTACGGCGCTTTTCTCTTGGCCATTGACCTTCAGCAATTTTTGTTTCTAATGCCAGTATGGCTTCAGCGCGAGCGCTGCCATCTTTGATACCAGTGAAAGCCAGCATGGCTGTAATGTGCTCAACATAGGCTTTGCGGATGTTAACGAAACGTTCACTGTCTTCTAGATAATAAGAACGGTCGGGTAAACCTAGACCACCTGCGCCAATAGACATTTCATATTGATCTGGATTGATGCGATTAAACCACATGCCACCATAAATTGGCGATGCAGCATCGGTTAACCAAGTTTGACCGAAGACTTTGGTTAAGTCGTCGGTGTTGTTAATGTTGTTGATGCTATCAAGGGTTGCTTGAATTGGGCTGACACCCAGCTTATTAATGGTGTTAGTGTCCATGTAAGCATTATAAAAATCAGCGATAAGTTGCTCTTCAGCATTTAAGTCATAGCGGCTGGTGATATCATCAATGATTTCTTTAACTTGGGTTTCACTGCGCTCAGCTAATGCTGTAAATGCGCCATAACGAGTTTTATCTGCTGGCATGTCAAAGTTGTCATACCAAGTACCACTGGCATACATAAAGAAGTCATCACCGGGTTTAACTGCTTCATTGCGGGCGCTTAAATCAACCCCAAAGCTACCAAGCTCAGCTGCGCCTTTGGCTTGGGCAGTGACTTCTGCTGCTTCATTAGTGACTTTGACATCAGATGTACCGCATGCGCTTAAAAAACTGGAGGCGAGGGCGAGGGCGATTAAGGACTTTTTCATTATTATCTTCTTCCTTGTTGGTAATTAAAGTATTTATAGAGCGTTTTTTAGATAAAAATTAGCTAACAATATTGTTAAGCCAAGGGGAAATGTCAACCTTGTAATTGTTAGCAAGTTTGAGCAAAGCATTGTTGGGCGTTAAGTTATTCGGCTAGAAGTAGTAACACCATGCTTTAAAGCTTGTTTGGGCGGTGAGTTTTAACCGCAGTTAACGGGCGCATATTAATCTGCGCGTAGTTTGTGTATAACTAGTTTATACAATTCAGTTTCAGCTTTTTAGGCTAATTATGTCCAGCAACCCAATTGCTAATAAACAATCAATTATCATCATTTTAAGCTTGCTGTTAGCAACGGTTTCAGCGGTGATCTATATTACCAAGGCTCACCAAAGCCATAGCCCCGAAACTTGGACATCATTTGTTTATAAAAATGGTTATGAGTCAGCCAGTTATTTGATGCAAGATGGTTTTAATGATTATGCTTCATGCAAAATTTACTCCCAAGATATGTCTGTCACTTATCAGAATGCCCCTTGGCAATGTGGGTCTAAATGCCGCTTTGATTCAATGAGGCAAGGTTTTGAATGCGAGTCGATGATTAACGATTAATCAGTAGTTGCCGCTAACCTCTTAGATTGAAATCAAGTTATTTGCCACGTATCATGCGCTTTTTCATCATATTGAATATTATGCGTCACTTAAAAACCTGTCATCACTCTGACACACCTATCGAGTTTGTTGTTGCTAATCAACCACATATGCTGACGCGAATTGCTGCTAGAGCAATTGTATTAAAAGGTAATAATATTTTGATGTTATATACCGAGCGTTATCACGATTACAGCTTGCCAGGTGGCGGTGTTGATGCCCATGAAGATATTGAGCAAGGGTTGATCCGCGAGTTACAAGAAGAAACCGGTGCGAAATCTATTAGCAATATTACCGCATTTGGGGTTTATGAAGAGTATCGCCCTTGGGATCGTGATGGCTATAAAGTGATAAACATGCTGAGCTACTGTTTTAGCTGTGAGATAGATAGTGAGCTGGGTGAGACCCGATTTGAAGCCCACGAAATTAGCAACGGCATGCAGCCTGTATGGATTGATATTGATGAAGCGATTCAGCACAACCTTAATACCATTGCCAATAGCGCTAAAAAAGGTTTATCCATTGAACGTGAAACCTTTTTACTTAAGCTAATTAAAGCTGAGCTTATCAATAGCTAGCTTTGAGCTAAGAGGATACTTGGGGTCGTAGAGTTAGTGTTGAGCTAATAATGGTTACTCAACATATTCCTTTAACGCCCAGCAAATAACGTAGGGGCGTCGTCATTGCGGCGAGTATGGTTATAACTGCTTAGTGCTTAATTGCTAAGCTCTTTAATAAATAGCTACCTTGCTACTTTTTGAGATGTGAACGTTCTTTTGAATTTCCAAGTATGGACGGCGATCACAAAAATGGCTTTTGCTTGCAGGTTTATTAATTAGTAATTAAGCAACAGTTTTGAAATACAGTTTTCATAGAGACTGACTAAATTATTGAAATAGCTGTTTTATTAGTGGCTTAAGCTTTATTGTAGGGGCGATTTGATGTCACGCGAATGATTATTTCTTTTGGTTGGTAATATATCTACAGTTTAATGATTTGAGTAACGCAACCCCGACCTTGGTATAACTCTGGATAGCTTGACCAATGTTAGTAACTACCTGACACTCTATGCTAACCAAATACCCTACCAAGTATGGATAATAAAAAATGCTAATTTTCTTTATTTGTATTGCGATGTTAGTCCTCGCTTATAAATTCTACAGCCCTTTTGTTGAGCGCCAAGCGGGCATTGACCCAAATGCAAAAACACCTCAAACACGTTTTGACGATGGGGTTGATTACGTCAAAGTTCATCCCGTTAGAGCGTACCTTATTCAATTTTTAAACGTTGCTGGTGTCGGGCCAATCTTTGGTCCTATCCTGGGGGCATTATACGGTCCAATCGCCTTAGTGTGGATTGTATTGGGTAATATTATTGGCGGCGCGGTGCATGATTACTTCTCTGGAGTTATGAGCATCAAAGAAGACGGTAAAAGCTTACCTGAAATCGCCGGTCACTATTTTAATGTGTACTTTAAAGGGGTGATGTTGGTATTCACTGCGATGTTATTGTTCTTCGTTGGTGTGGTGTTCATTATGAGTCCTGCGGGACTGTTAAGTAACTTAGAGTTATTTGAAGGTACCATCTTGGCTAACAATACCTTTTGGGTATTGGTTATTTTAGGCTATTACTTCTTAGCGACACTGTTACCCATTGATAAAATTATCACTAAATTGTACCCATTATTTGGTCTACTCATGATTGTGATGACAGTATCAATTGCAGTGGCACTGCTTATCAGTGCGCCGCAATTGCCCGAGGTTGCAGATATTTTTGCTTATTTTGACCATAGCCATTACAACAATGATTTACTGGAGCCAAATCCTGATGGTTTACCAGTATGGCCGTTATTATTTGTCACCATAACTTGTGGTGCAATTAGTGGTTTCCATTCTACTCAAGCCCCTATTATGGCTCGCTGTTTAACCAATGAAAAATATGTTCGCCCAGTTTATTATGGCGCAATGATGTCTGAAGGTATTGTTGCTTGCGTATGGGCAACAGCAGGTATTGCGGCTTTCCCTGGTGGATATGTTGAGCTTAAGAGTATTCTTGATGCGGGTGGGCCTGGCCTTGTAGTGAACCAAGTTGCGAGCACTTATCTTGGCGTTGCTGGTGGTATTATGGCGATTATTGCTGTAGCAATTTTCCCGATAACCTCAGGGGATACCGCGTTCCGTTCATTACGTTTGACCATCATTGATGCGTTTAAAATCCCGCAAAGTATGCGTAACCGTTTGCTATTAGCCATTCCAATTCTGGTGATTGCATACTTTATGACTAAGATTGATTTCTCATTAATCTGGCGCTATTTTGCCTTCTCCAACATGTTACTTTCAACCAGTGTACTGTGGTTGGCAACTAAGTACTTATTTAACCGTGGTACTTTCCATTGGATTGTGAGTTTACCTGCAATCGTCGGTACTTCTATCACAGTCTCTTATATTATGACTGCGGGTGTTGGCCTTGGTTTACCACAAGAGTTAAGCCAGCCAGTGGGTATCGCTGTTGGGATTATATGTTTAGTAGGGCTGATTATTGCCCACAGTAAACGTAAAGTCGCGCACGCTTAATAGGCTCTGATATCGGCTAATTCTGCAATGATTTAAACGATAGATGATAACAATTAGGTGATCGCAGTTAAGCAATCACATAAAAGATGTTATTTAAGCCCCAAAAACCGATGTATGCATCGGTTTTTTTATGCCTAAATTGGGTCGTACAGCAAGTTAAAAAGCCAGCTTAGAAGTCAGTTGATGATCAGTAATAGCGATTAGCCATTCTATTCACTGAGTGTGGTCAATTTGACGTATCCCAAAAAATGAAGGGCAAGGTAGATGCTGCTATCATGCCCTTTATTAAGGCTAGCTGCGGTTAGGTTTATTCATCTTTATTGATAATCGGATTACACACACCTGTGCCCGTTAATGCAATATGGTTGAGGTTGTTTTTAATCACTTTAGAACCAACATTGAATGAGGTTTCAGGTCGACTGATGAGGTAACCTTGCACACAATGAATGCCCAGTTTTTTGATTAATTCAAATTGAGAGGCCACTTCAACGCCTTCAGCAACCACTTTTAAATCAAGGGTTTTCCCCAAGTTACTAATCGAATCTAAAATCTTTTCGTATTTAGGGTTAATAGTAGCTTGGTCAATAAACAGCTTATCAATTTTGATCACATCAACGGGTAAATTAGCCAATGTTGAAAGGGAGCTAAAGCCAGTGCCAAAATCATCGATGGCAATTAATACCCCTTGGCGGCGTAGTTTTTGTAAATCATTAATAATAGTGTCAGATGCATGGATTAAACATGATTCTGTTATCTCCAATAATAATGCTCTAGCTGGTAAGCCTGTTTTCGCTAAGGTGTCCATAATCCAGTCGTATAACGGCACATGCTTTAATTGCACCCCTGAGATATTCACTGAAATTCGGACTTTATTCATGCCGGCATTGTGCCAAGCTGACATTTGGCGACAGGCTTCAAATAAAATCCAGTTACCCAGTTCAATGATCAAGTTTGAGTCTTCTGCGATTGGGATAAATTCAGTTGGGGTGATTGGGCCTTCAATAGGGTGATTCCAACGGACTAAGCATTCGAAGTAATCGATACTGCAGTCATCAACGCTGACAATCGGTTGAAATGATAAGCTGAAATTTTGGCTGGCAATGGCTAAACGCATTTCTTCGAGTAGGTAGTGATAGCGGCGAATTTTATTACCCATTTCTGGCGAATAGACACGAAAAATACCGCGACCATCGGCTTTGGCGCGGTACATGGCCACATCGGCCATTTGTAATAGTGTATTGGGGTTTGATGCGCTGTCAGGGTAGCTAGCAATGCCAATGCTAGCACCAATTTTTATGATTTTATTACCAAGTACGAAATCTCGTTCAACTTCTTGTAGCACGTTTTTAGCGACTTCCACTGCACGGTTGTCATCGTCAATGTGATCAATAAAAATAGAGAATTCATCACCGCCTAAGCGGGATAGATTTAGCTCTAAATTTACCCCAGAGCCGATATAGCTAAGGTCATGGTTTCTGATCACTGTGGATAATCGATTGGCAACTTGAATGAGCACTTCATCGCCAAAGCTGTGGCCAAAGGAGTCATTAACCTGTTTAAATCCATCTAAGTCTATGAATAGTAAGGCTTGTTTGGTGCCATCTTTTTGGGCGCGTTGTAACTGTTTTTCTAAGTGTTCAAGGTAGGCATGGCGATCGACAAGACCGGTGAGCTTGTCTTGAAATATAGTTAACTGGGTATCAATATTTTGTTGTTTTACATGCCTATTTAACTCATTTAATGCCACGCTAATGTGTGACAGAGTATTGTTAGTGTGATTGTTTGGCTGCTTTATTTTGAAGGTCGCTAACAATTTATCGGTTTCATTACTGATAAATTCAAGTGATGCACTGTTCTTCTTATCAGAACTGGCTTTGATATAAAAAGGGATAAAGCAGGCAAATAGAAACATGAGTAGTAATGGCACATTACTGAACATCATCATAGCGCCAAACACGTCTGTGACCTTGACTACGGTGAGTTCATTGTCATCCCGAGCCAGTACCGCAAAGTAATGCTGCCCAGATTTCACGATATCATTTTCTAAAAACAGCCACTTTTCCCAATTGGAATTAGTATCTATGACATTGGCAGGTGCAATCTTAATTACGTTGTGGTGAAAATTTTCAGTATGAATAGCATCGATACCCTGGCTAAAACTTAACACCAGTAATACGTTCATCATCATCAAAAAGCTAATTAACATGAATACGAACTTTGAAATTTTAGTCATAAAGAGTCTTAGTAAAGTGTGCCGATTGAAAATCGTATGATGTTCGCATTTTGTTTACGGTAGTTGGCAATTTTGTTTCAATGATGTAGCGGCTGAATTATAAGCTCATTAATACGGGGATACAAGATTTTTTTGGGTTATCGAATTGTTAAAAAGTGCAATAAATATAATGTGTTACGAATGTGACAAAGCTTTTTCTGTGGACGAGGGGAGCGTTTTAACCAGATTTGTAACTGGCTTTAAATTGGCTTTTTTTACAGTGCAATAAGGTGAAGTAATAATATGAATTAGCATTATATTCGGCACTATAGCCAATTGGCTTTGACCCGTCAGTTATTTGCCCAACATAGATGGCACAAAAGTATTAAGGTAATAGCACTGCTTCGGTTAACTTTATCGCGTCACTGTTACAAAAATCCCACCGCCCATTAATGGCGATAGGATTTATTAATCGGCGAGGCATGGTCTAGGTAGTTACACCTTGTCTAGCTCAGTTGTAATTGCCAGTTACCATTTCTTATAAGGTAAAAATTTACCATTCATGGTCACTAATACGCGATCGCCTTTGGGATCTTCAATTTTATCAATGTTTAAACTAAAATCGATTGCGCTCATTATCCCGTCACCAAATTTTTCATGGATCACAGCTTTCATCGGCATACCATACACCTGCATGATCTCGTAAAAGCGATACACTAATGGATCGGTAGGCACTGTCGGGCCTAAGCCTTTAAGTTGGGAGTTGGTTAGTGGCATCATTTGCTCTGCTTCGATACCTAAGGCTTGTGCAATTTGAATTGCTTCAGCTTCAGATGCACAGGCTTGGCCGTAGCATAATGCCGCCACCCAGACCTCATCTCGGCCCACCATCTGACCTATATCATTGAAGGTGAGTTTTTGTGCTTTTTTGGCAGCTAAAATCGTTTTACTTAGGGTGTTGATTTCCATAGTGCAGCTCCAGTTTAAGTGACATAGTTAAGGTAAAGTTAATTAGCACATCAGCGAAATATTAATAGCAAGATGATGAGACTTAAAATTGCACAAATCCCTTGCCAGAACTTAACAGGCTCGCGCTCGATAAGTGGGGCACGGGTTTTATTTAAAAAAGCTTGAGTGGGATGACGCAAGTCGTATAAGTATTCTGATAATTCACTGTAGCGTTTATAAGGATTAGGATGGAGCGCTTTTTTTAACGCATCATCAATCCAGGCCGGGATGTCGCGCTCATCATCCAATACTGATTGATATACCAAGCGGTTTTGCGCCGCTTTGGTCCTTGCTTGGGACATCTTACCGTCGAAGGGTAATTTGCCGCTGAGCATTTGATAGGTGATCACCGCCAGTGAAAAGTTATCAGCCATATGGGTGATAACTTCACCTACAAAGTATTCGGGGGCGGTATACTGCACTGTGCCGAGAATATCGGCATGTACGATTGGGGATGATATTTCAGCAAGACCAGCTACTTTGGTGGCGCCAAAATCTATGATTTTTACCATGCCATTAATGTCAATCATGATGTTTTCAGGGCGTAAATCTTGATGGATCATTTCTTGCCGATGAAAAGCCCGCAAGCCTTTAGCTATTTGCTCGACAATATCACGCACGGTTTCAATAGCGGGTTGTGGATTATCTAACATCCACTGGCTCAGGGTAATGCCTTCGATGTATTCCATGGCTACATAGAGATAATTACGCTGTTTAGTGGGCGGACAAGGCTTAAGGATATGGGCATTATTTAGCCTTCTGGCAATCCACTCTTCCATTAAAAATCGTTCAAGATAAGCAGGATCACCTTGTAAATCTATTGATGGTGTTTTAATGACAACTTTTTCTAGGTTGTCGATATCCATGGCCAAGTACACATGGCTGCGACTGCTATGGTGCAAAGCCCTGAGGATTTGATAGCCGTCAAAATTCATTCTGGCATCAAGAATAGGTGGAAAAGGTTGTTCGGTGAGTTTTTGTAAAGCTTCATCAGCGCTTTGCAGCGGCAAGTCATCAATGCGGATAATTTGAATGGTTAAATTGTCTTGGCTGCCATTGGCCAGTGCAACCTCTGCAATGACTTGGGCGGCAATATCTAAGGCTTGATGATGTAATTTTATTAATGAGTTAATTTCGTCTTCGGAAATAAATTCATAAATGCCATCGGTTGTTAAGATAAAAGTATCACCGACTTCTAGTGCCTTAGCATCATAATCGATTTCTAAGAAGGGGCTGATACCTAGGCCGCGGTTAAGGTAGCTTTTATGAGCGTTTATCCACAGGCGGTGATCTTCAGTAAGCTGAGTTATTTCATTATCCCGCAACCGATAAATGCGGCTATCACCAATATGAAATATATGGGCAGTGGTCGATTTGAAGACCATCGCGCTTAAAGTGCATACATAACCACGATCGTTATCAAATCGATGTTCACTTTTTTGGGATTGGGAATAGAGCCAAGAGTTTGTGGCGGTTAGCACCTGAGCGGCGGACTTTTTAACCGACCAAGATTCTGGCGTGCAACTATAGTCATCTAAAAAGCCCCTTACGCTAGCTTCACTGGCAATTTGGCTCACATCACTACTACTGATCCCATCAGCAATGGCAATAGCAATGCCCTTAGAGGTCAATAGTGGTTGCTTTGGGATCGTGGCGCCATGAAAATCTTGATTGATTTCCTTAATGCCTTTGTTGGAATATTGGCCTATTGAAACGGTGAGCTTTCGAGTCATATATTTTCTTATTAAGCTAAAAGTAATGGCTCATCAGCGCCAATCATAAATACTTGCTTTTAAGTGCAACTAACATTCCAAAACGTGGCCAGTGCGCAATGTTAACTCAGTCAAAAGGCTAACAAGTTATAGCGTTGCAGCATTACTATTGCCTAGCGGTAACTAAGTTAAACCAATGAAAGTCTGTGATGGCGCTCAGTTGGTCGTTTGCTTTGTTACGTAATGGTGCAGTGCGAATAATTAACGCACTTAAATAGATCGAAATAGCGGCTGTGACTGGCTTATTGGCTTTGGGGTTAAAACATTATCCATTAGCAATAGTTAATTTAACGGGCTGTGTTTTATATAACGGTTTATATCTTTAAAATCAGTATAATTATACTTAAGCTAATTAACTGTGGAACACGCTGTGCTTACAAAAATACTGGTAACCTTGTTAGTGATCGTCGCTTGTGTGCTGTACATACGCAGCGGTCGTGGCACAAAGAAAAAGCCGGCTTTAGTGTCAATGGGCAGTGATTCTTCACCGCTATTTTCAAAGTTGATTATTTATCCGATGATCGCCGTTTCGATGCTAGTAACTGCAGCCTTTTGGGGCTGGTCATGGTATGACGATAATAAAATTGTGCAAGTGACCATTTCATCGCCTGTTGAAGCGATGTCGGCAACTTATTATGTGCGCAAAAAAGACATTGAAGCGCAGCGTATTACCACTGTGGATGGCATTCAAATTCGCTTATCTAACCAAGAGCGTATAACGGTAGCGGCACCTACTACGAAGTGATTTTCAGCTCGACTCGATGAACAAGTTATTTAGTTTTTCGTTTGCCATTGCAAACAAAACCTCATAAAGCGTTTGAGCAGTGGATTTTGGTATTTGTCTTTATGTACTAGCAATCAGAAACAAATGGGCAGCATTACTGCCGCTGCAATACCTTATTGATATCAAGGCTGAACACTTGATTGCCATTGCAAACAAAACCTCATAAAGCGTTTGAGTAGTGGATTTTGGTATTTGTCTTTATGTACTAGCAATCAGAAACAAATGGGCGGCATTACTGCCGCTGCAATACCTTATTGATATCAAAGCTGAACACTTGATTGCCATTGCAAACAAAACGTCATAAATCTTTTGAGTAGTGGGCTTTGGTATTTGTCTTTATGTACCAGCAGCCAAAAGCTGCGCGGCATTTCAATTGGTTGTTTGAGTAAACTAACTCGGCCACTTTCTATAGCATATTGCGCGGCTAAGGTGGATAAGCAACCTAAGCCCAGCCCTGCTGAGACACTGCTAATTAATGCCTCTGTGGTATTAAGCTCAAAGGCCAGTTGCCAGTGTTTAAGTTGTGGTGCCAGCGTATTGATAAAGCATTCTCGCGATCCGGAACCTGGCTCTCTTAACACCCAATCATGATTGTCTAAATCGTTAATAGTTACCTTTTCAAGCTTAGCTAGAGGGTGCTCAGAAGCACTAATAACACACATGTTATCGGCACTGAAGGGCACAGAGAGGAGATCAGGGTGGTAATTATCTCGTTCAATTAAGGCGACATCTAGTTCAAAATCAAGCAGTTTTTGGCAAATAGTAGCGGAGTTTGAAATGAATAAACTTTGGCTGAAGTGTTGCTGTTGCTGGCGAAACTGGCTCAGTAAATAAGGGCTAACATGGTTGCCTATGGTGTCACTACTACCAAGCCTGAGTTTACCGCTATTGGCGTGCTCATCATCAAAGAGGGTATTGATTTGCTGGGCGCGATCCAGTAATTCATCGGCCAAAGGCTGCAGTTTTTGACCTTCTTGATTAAGGATAAGTCGATTATTTACGCGATCAAATAGTGGCTGTCCTAAGTGTTTTTCAAGCTCTGCTAGCGCCATGCTTACCGCCGCTTTTGATAAGTATAGTTTTTCAGCTGCTGCAGTTAAGGTGTTGTGCTGAGTAATAGCGTTAAATACATTGAGCTGCCGCAAAGATATCAGTATCGCCATGGTGTTATCATCCCCGCTTTTCATGGTTATCATTAGCGCTGACTTAGGTTTAACGCCAGTTTGCTTTTATTGTCAGTTGTTTTGTTGATGGCCTAATTATACGTTCAATTAAACTTAACGCATGTTTTAAATAATTGGATATATCTGAACAATTAGCAAGAGTAATATCAACTCAAGCTAAAAAGTTGAAACTCTTTTATTGCAATCTCTTTGATTGCTAACAAAGGGGTTTATCCGAGAGTTAAGTTGAGGCCACCATGATAAACATCGCTAAAGCTAAATTAATGACCGCTCCAACCCCTATGGCAGGCTTAGCATTGGCGATTGCTAGCTTAGGTTGGTGCTGGGAGAATCTCGCCGATTTTCAGGGTTATGGTCAATGGGGCAGCGCTGCTATTGCGAGCCTATTATTACTGGTGTTAACGCTGAAGTTTTTATTGCTGTCTCATACCTTAAAGGCAGATTTAGCGCACCCTGTGGTTGGCAGTGTAGTACCGACCTTTGCCATGGCCACCATGGTAGTATCTAACTCAGTTGGGCATTTTTACCCTCAAGTCGGTGATGCTTTATGGTTATTTGCAGTAGGGCTTCATATCGTATTTTTGATTAGCTTTTTATATCACCGCGCTAAAGCATTTGAGCTACATCATATGGTGCCAAGTTGGTTTGTGCCGCCGGTGGGGATTATCGTGGCCGATGTGTCTTTTTCAGGTAACCCGCAATTGACATTAATCGCCCATATCGCCTTGGTATTTGGCATGCTTGCCTATGCCTTGATGCTGCCGGTGATGATTTATCGTTTGATATTTACCCATGAAGTGCCTGATGCGGCTAAACCGACCATGGCAATTTTAGCGGCGCCAGCAAGCTTATCACTAGCGGGTTATTTAACGGTAACGGCTACGCCATCACCCATTATCATTGCCTTACTATTTGGCATTGCAGTGCTGATGACCAGTATTATTTATTTAGCCTTCTTTAAGTTACTAACCCTCCCTTTTAGCCCTGGCTATGCCGCGTTTACTTTCCCTATGGTCATAGGCGCGACAGCATTATTTAAAATGATCAGCTGGATGCAAAGCATTAATATGGCTGAGCAATACATTCAGCAAGTGCGGATACTGGCTATTATAGAATTATCGATAGCCACCGTGGTAGTGGTGTATGTGGCCGCGTGCTATTTACACTTTTACCAATCCCGAAGGGCAAAATCCGCGCAAGTTTAGCGCGGCTTAATGGTTAATGTGTGCTCAATAGTTTGTGGCAATAATGGCGTAGCTTGATTATTAACATATTGCTGATAGCCACTACGATAATAAGGCGATAACGGGTGGCCAGATTGCCCACCAGGAATGCTCATGATGGCATCTTGCTCATTGCCCGGTTGTACAATAAATCGCTGTGAGGCGCCAAATGAGGCACCTTGCACCGCTGGCATAAAGCTGTCGCCATAACCTTGTGCAGCAGGCATATCTAACCAATGGCTCAGTAAGGGCATCTGTTTTGAAAATGGGTGCTTAATGTCTAGCTTATTTACCTCACCCCAGCGTAAATCAGCTAGCTGATTATCTTGACTGTGCTGTTTAAGTAAGGCGGTTTTAGCCTGTTTGTAGGCGCTGATGGCAAATTCATCCCAACTTTGGAATTGCTTAGGTAGCCAGCTTTTAGGCTGCTGATTGATCAGTTGCCACATAGGCGTTTCTAAATAGCGCTTAATCACAGCTAAGCTGCTGCCTTGGCTTGTTAGATTAGTTTCAATCGGCGCAAAGCTTTGATCTATCATGGCGGCGCGAAAATGTTTTACTAAGCTATAGCCCACCGAGTCTGCACAGGCACAATCGCCCCATTGATTGATGAACTTAACATCTTCAGCGAACCGTTTGGGTTGTTGGCTTAGCAGATTAAGTAGGTATTGCTGCCAAGGCTGTAAAAATCGTGCTTGATTATCTAGCTGCAAATTAAAAAAATCAGTTTCAGTAAATTGCTCTTGCTCATGTAATCTGTCCCGAATTTGCGTAGCGCGGGCCCCAAGAGCATAGCCGCCATCACCGAATTGGGCTAAATCTTGGGTGGAGAGCACCCGTGAATTAGCGGTCCAAATACGATGGCTGAGTGGGTTAATGACACTTGGGACATTGGGTTGGGGTTGCTGCCAAGCTTGGGTTTGCACTTCAGTTGCTGTTTGAGCGACATTGGCAGGATTACTACGACTTGGTAGCGCGCCAGCTATCTTCCAGCCCGCGTTACCTTGGCTGTCTGCTAACAACATATTTTGTGCTGGAATACCGATACTGCTGGCTAATGCCATGGCTTGATCGACTGTGGTTGTTTGCTCTAGTTCAATTAAGCCCATATTAACCGCATAGTCTTGATGGGCGACCCATGATAGTGCGTAGTTTTTATCATTAACGGTTTTTACCGGGCCATATTCACTGACTTGTACTGTATGCATCACTTCTGAGCTGGGCAGTTTAATCGGCTCATATTCAAGCGCTATTTCAGTGTTGGCGTCAATTTCAACCCAGTCAGCGGTGTCCACATAACTGTTGGTAAATCCCCAAGCGAGCTTGCCATTAGAGCCCACAACAATGGCTGGCGCGCCGGGTAATGAGACGCCAGTTATTTGCGCCGATGGATTGGTATTATTTGGGACATTATTGGTTTTAGCATCGCTAATGCTGGGGTAATTTAATTGCGCTCGATACCAGATAATAGGTACGGCAAACGATAAGTGCATATCATCAGATAACATTGCCCGGCCAGACTTGGTAAGCTCTCCGGTCACTGCCCAGTTATTGCTGCCGACCTCTAATGGGGCGGTGATTGTGCTGCTGTTTGCTTGAGCCAAAAGCTGGGGCTCAAGTGTTGGGATATCGCCGTCAAAGTAGGGGATTTGGCTATCATCAAGAGCTGCCTGATGGTGGCTTGTTTGGGTTAAAAATGCCAGCATATCGGGGCCAAAGGTCTGTTTTATTTGGGTTAAGGCCATATCTCGCTTAATGGTATTGCCTTGTAAATCAAGATACATACTAAATATGACCAATAAGCTGTCGGTTTCATGCCATGGTTGAGGACTTGATTGGGTGAGTAGGTATTCAAATGAGGACAGAGTTTGCGCCTTCAGTGCGGCATTTACCCCTTTAGTGTAAACCCTAAGGGTTTGCTTTTCTTTTGTGGTTAAGCCACCAAATATCATTTGTGCCCGTTTGCGTAGCTGATGAAAGCGGCGGTTTTTATCGCGCTCAAGTGCCTTTTCACCAAATATTTCAGCCAGTTCACCTGCGGCATTGCGTCGTAATAAGTCCATTTGAAAAAAGCGGTCTTGGCTGTGGGCATAGCCAAGGGCATAAGAGGCATCAAGGCGGTTGCTGGCGCTGATAATCGCCGTGCCGAGTTCATCACGTTCAATGGTGACAGGCGCTGTTATATCTTGGCTATTAAAGCTTGTATTTAAGCTGGGCATACTTAGGCGCAATACACTATAAATGGCTAATAACACCAGCATGATCAGTACGACTAGGCTGGTGAGCGTGTATTTGGTGACGTTAGATTGCAACACCTTGGTAAAGCTAATAGACATGGTTATGACCCTAAAGAATATTCGAGTCTATGATAACCAAGGTTACTAGTTTGTTAACAGTATTTTATTGCTTATAGCAAAATAACTTAACGTTATAAAATAGCGTTTATAAATTAGGGTTAGTTAATCATTGCTGATTAATTTTGGCTTTAAATTTAGCGCGAGTTTCTTGATTGGCTTTACTGTACCAATAATCGAGCATTTCAGTGATTTCTGCCTGATCTTGAGCAATTGTCTTAGGTGTCATCGCTGTCGGAGCTAATGCTGGCGCAGCCGCGACAGTGGCAGGTGCTGCTGTGGTCGTTGACGCAGGAGTTATCGTTGCTGTCGAGGTTATTGTTGGTGCAGCAGTTAACGCTGGCTTAGTCGCGAGATTGGCGTTATCGACACTTAGCGGCGTAAAGCTCATGGCGGCAGGTTTATTGCTAAGGTTGTACTGGCTGAGCTCAAGCTCAAAATCGCGGCCTAATTGCAGCCCATCTTTTAGGAGTAAATCTTGTATAAACTCCACAGGTAGACCTTGGCTATTGGTAAGGGTTAATTGGGGCGATTTATTAAAGCTATTGGCGGCATTTCGATTGCGTATGCTTGGCAGTTTAAGGCGATAGGTATCATTACTGGCGCTAAACTTTACGATCACCGCTTCAGATTTAAATTGCGTTTGCATGCCGCTATCACGGTAATTAACCTGATAGCGAAATAGCAGCTGATTGTCACCTTCAACCAAAGTCACTTCATCAGTATCCAATTGTTGGCCATTCAATAGCAATACATCAACACTACTAGGAATATCTAATACGCTAGCGGCAAAGCTTGCAGGGCTGGTGATGACGACGAGGAGTCCGATGATAAGTGGATGTAATTTCATGGTGTTCTCATTATGGCTAGAAGTGGGTATGGTCACTATTGGCATTGAATGATGCTGAGCGAGCAGTGACTATTTGTTCAAAACAATGCTTAATCGTTCCATTAAGTTATAGCAAAGCTCGCCTGAGTTACAACTTAGGCATAACTAACTTTTAGGAATTCGATAATCAAAAAACTTGCGATGTTCAGGGCCTGCTAAGTTGGTATTCACTTTATTAGGGTGCTTATATTCGCCCCAGCTTGCCACATGGGTGCCAACATTAAGCTGTGGAAACTCAGCAGTGGGGCTGTCATGTATACCAATGAAGTTGAGTAAAGTTTGCAGGCTATTGTTATCGCTAAGTTTTATCGATAGAAAGTCATCTCGATGCTTAAAGTAATGGTAAACAGCTTGTTGATGCGCAAGGTAGCAAGCTTTTAAACGCGCTTCATCTAGCAGATTATCAGCGTCTAACGGGCCAAAAGTTTGTTTGAAACAGCGCTTAAGGATCGGATGGAAGGTGCCGGTTTTATCGGCAAGGTTTGGCCTCATTTTTGTGAGCAGCATTTGTATTGACGCAACCCAAGTGTCGATAGGTCGGTCGATGTAGACAAATTTGGCATCGGGAAATAACTGATCTAACTGTGGGTAATCACAAAAACAGGGCACATCTGAAACCACATCGGCCACTTCAAAAGCGCGTTTGGTTAAACCGATATGGGCGACTTTTAATCCCTGTTCAAGTAAGGCAGCACTCACGCTGGTGGTGCCAGTTCTGGGCAAACCAATGATAAACACTTTGGACATGATTGCTCTCGATTAATACTCAAGAAACAATGATGTTAGGCTTGGGTATGGTGAGTTAAATGTGCGCCGAAAACGCAATAAACTAAGGTGACTCCTTAGGTGCGGTACAAAATTTTTATCACATGCCAACCGAACTTGGTTTTAACTAAATGGGGGGTAATAAGCTCACCAGTAAAACAGACTCTATCGAATTGTGGCACCATTTGACCTTTTTTAAATTCACCTAAGTTACCGCCACTTTTTCCTGAAGGGCACGATGAGTGTTTTCTTGCTAGCACATCAAATTTAGCGCCATTATCAAGTTGCTTGATTAAGTCTTCTGCTTGGGTTTTGTGTTTAACTAATATGTGCAGTGCTGCAGCGGTTCTGGCCATGGGGACTCTCCAATCAATAATGGCCAGATTATACCTTGTTTAATGGCAAAATTTGAATCGAATTTAATCGCCCGAGTTTGACTCTGATTTTTAGTTGAATTGATGGTATAACAGCTAGCTTAGTCCCTTTAAAACAGATGAGTGATACATGTCTCAACGACTCAGCAGCCCGTTAGTGGATCAGCCATTAGCCCGTAAGCAAGTGCAATTGTTTTACGTTTACGACCCTATGTGCAGTTGGTGCTGGGGATATCGCCCCACTTGGCTGGCATTAGCTGAGCAAATCAAGCTGCAGTTGCCTCAGGTGCAACTGACATACCTGTTAGGCGGCTTAGCCCCAGACTCCGATGTGCCAATGCCACTAGAAATGCAGCAATTTTTAGCTAACACCTGGCAAAAAATAGCGACGCAGCTAGGAACCCAATTTAATTTTGATTTTTGGCGTCAATGCAAGCCAAGGCGTTCGAGTTATCCCGCCTGTCGGGCTTGCCTTGTGGCAAGGCACTATGGTTTAGAGCAGCAAATGCTGTTTGCCATTCAACAAGGCTATTATTTGCAGGCGCAAAACCCCTCAGATGACAGCACACTCATTGCATTCGCAAGCCAACTGGGTATTGATGAAGCAGACTTTAGGGCGAAATTAACCTCCAGTGCCACGCAGCAGCAATTACTGTCAGAGCTTAATGTTGCTCAGTCTTTACCTGTTGAGGGTTTTCCGTCACTGGTATTGGCGATTGATCAGCAAAGCTATTGTGTTCCATTGGATTATAAAGATGTTAATGTCAGTCTAAAAGCGATTAACAAGCTGTTAGCTGAGTAACTATCAGTTATTTTTGGTTAATGACAGGCACAAAAAAACCAGTTGCAAGGCAACTGGTTTTTAAGTGCTCTTACTGAGCGTTTAACACTTGATTTTGTGAGTTTGGCCAAATCTGGATTATGGTCAAGCTACATCAAGGTTAAGGAGCTTATTTTACTGTGTGGCAATCAGCACATTCAGTAATAGTAAGATCTGGTGTATGTAGATCAGTATCTAACTCGTGAGCGTCAGTTAGGCTGTGACAATCATTACAAGTTTCGATGTTTGCTTCCATTTCAGCATGCTCTTCAACATTGATAGCATTGTGACAATCAACACAATCAACAGCAAAAGCAGAACCTGCAAACATAAGTGCAGCAATCATAGATAAATATTTCATAGTAACTCCATCATCAGTTAAGGGGCTTAATCGCCCATGCTAAGAACCTAAGTTGGCCTTAACAAACTGCGCATACTCAATGAACCAATATCTTAATGAAAATAAATCCGTTACTTTAAAACTAAGAACACTGAAAATTGGATAGCACATTTTTTAAATTAGTCTTTGTAATACAGCCTAAACTGCCTTACTCGAAGACTATCTTATCGATTTATGTTAATTGAAACTTAAAATTGCCCTTAAAGCTACAGTTTTGCATTTTCTAGCTTAGTTAATTCTCAAGGTTGTGATCTGCTTAATAAAATTCTAGAAAATTAAAATGTGTTAACCCTATCCGAGTTCAGAATTAACAGGGGGAAATTTTTGGAGAAAGCGGCTTAATCATTTAGGCGCGACAGATCTTAATCCATTTCTCTGGTAGTGGATTAAGTAATGGCTGGAGCTGCGAAACATCATGATAAAGCCAGTTGTTAATCTCGGTAGACGGAATAAACAATGGCATGCGGTGGTGATACTGAGCGCATTTATCATTAGGGTTAATGGTAAGTGTAACCAGTTGATTTTCTTCAGGGTACAGTATGCCAGCCATAAACAATGGCTTATTAGCTGCGTGACTGAAGCGATACTTTTGTTTTTTAGTCTGGCGTTCATCGCGCCACTCAAACCAAGCACTACAAGGGATGATACAGCGCTGCTGTTTAAAGGCATTGGCAAAGGTTGCTTTGTCGGCCGCGGTTTCTCCTTGGGCATTAATAATGATTTTTTTAGACCAATTAGGTTTTATCCCCCAAAGGCTATTTATGACAGTTAAAGGCGGAATATTTGCCGAGTGACTTATTGTTGCAATTGCAGTGCTACTAGGGTCTGCGGCATTTATTGATGGGGTTGTTTCAGGGCAAGTACGAGTGATGCAGGTAACAGTATCTGTTGGGCGTAAATCAAGGTTTGTTTGTATCGACAGTGGCATATCAAACAAGTCATCAAGTGTTTGCTTCATGCCATCAAATAGCATTTCAATTCTGCCACACATCATTTCGGCCCCTTTTTATTTCCATTCACTTAAAGTAGCATTTTTTCCCATGAGTTTGACTAATGATTTGTGTCGAGTAGCTTTGAAAATTTGCTTAAATAGCATTCTCGACTTTAAAAATTCAAACGAGCGTATAAATTTTTTAAAAATTTTTTGCTTCAGCGCACACGTGTAAGTTTATGAAATGCTGGTATTATTTTTTAAATGTTACTTTGTTGTTGTAATTATTGGGTTTATTTTTAATTAGAATGTTTGATCTAATTTAATTTTTGTGACGTAATGCACACTATTAGTCTGGTCTGATGAGTGTAAAACTATGAGCTTAAGAACAACATTTAAAAAAGTATTGCCAAGTATTTCGACGACAGAACAAGAAGCGTTAGATGCCGGAGATGTTTGGTTAGAAGGGTCTATTTATCAGGGCATTCCTGATTTTACCGCCTTACGTGACATTCCTGGGGCAACGCTGTCAGCTGATGAGCAAGCTTTCCTCGATGGCCCGGTGCAAACATTAATCGAAATGGTTGATGATTTTGAGATTCAAAATGGTAAACATTTACCAGACAATATTCTTACTTACTTAAAAGAGAACAAATTCTTCTCTTTAATTATTCCTAAGTCTTACGGTGGACTTGAGTTTAGCCCTTATGCTAACTCAACTATCGTAGCGACCATTGCTGCTAAAAGTTCTGCGGTTGCTGTTACGGTCATGGTGCCTAACTCTTTAGGTCCTGGCGAGTTATTAATGCACTACGGTTTAGATAGCCAACGTGACTTTTGGTTGCCTCGTTTAGCTAACGGCCAAGAAATTCCATGTTTTGCGTTAACAAGCCCTGAAGCGGGTTCTGATGCTGGTGGTATTCCTGATATTGGTACCGTCACCATGGGTGAGTATCAAGGCGAGCAAGTACTGGGTTTATCAGTAACTTGGGATAAGCGTTATATCACCTTAGCGCCAATCGCTACGGTACTCGGTTTAGCGTTTAAAGTTGAAGATCCACAAGGTTTATTAGGTGGCAAAGAACAGCTTGGTATTACTTGTGCGCTTATTCCTAAGGCGCACCCTGGTGTGCAATTAGGTAACCGTCATGATCCTATGGGCTGTCGTTTTTATAACGGTACTACCCGTGGTGAGAATGTGTTTATTCCAATGGACTTTATTATTGGTGGTCAAAGCAACATAGGTCGCGGCTGGCAAATGCTGGTTAGCTGTTTAGGCGCTGGCCGGGGTATTTCGCTGCCGGCTTTAGGTGTTTCAGTTAGCCAATGTTCATTTAAGTCTTCTGCTGAATATGCCGCTGTGCGTGAACAGTTTGGTTTATCAATTGGTAAGTTTGAAGGTATTCAAGAAAAGCTTGCAGATATTGCCGGTAAAACTTACTTGCAAGAGGCGATGCGAGTGCTAACCACTGAAGGATTAGGTTTAGGCTTAAAACCTTCTGTAGTAACAGCTATTGCTAAGTATCACATGACAGAGCTTGGACGTGATGTTCTTGATTCTGCTATGGATATTCAAGCTGGTAAAGCGATTCAACGTGGACCACAAAATACCTTAGCATCAGGTTATGTGGCGCAACCTATTGCAATTACCGTTGAAGGTGCCAACATTCTAACCCGTAACTTGATGATTTTTGGTCAAGGGGTGATGCGTTGTCATCCTCACTTACAAAGTATGGTTGAATCAATTCATAGTGATGCAAGTGATGCTGATAAAACCTTTAACCGTATTTTCAGACAAACCGTAGGTTACAGTGTTGGTAATAGTTTACGCGCATTCAAATTAGGCGTATTGCCATTTACTGCTCCTGCTTCATCTGCATTGCCTGAAGTTATTGGTTACGAAAAATCAGTACACAAGCTTGCATCTAAACTGGCTGTTTATGCTGACTTCTCGTTGCTTGTATTAGGCGGCAAGCTTAAACAGGCTGAAATGATCTCAGCACGTCTAGGTGATGTAATGAGTTACCTTTATGCGGCGATGGCATCGATTCGTTTTTACGAGCAAAAATTGTCAGCAGATGAGCGCACGCAAGCTAAGCCATACTTTGATTACGCGACTCGTTGGGCGCTATGTAAAGCTGAAGAAGCACTACTAGGCTTCCTAGAGAACTTCCCATCTAAGCCGACTCGCCAGTTCATGCGTTTAATCACCATGACTTACTCAGCTAAAATGCCAAAAGTGAATGATGATTTGGTCAGAGAGCTTGCCCATCAAGCCCAGCTTGATACTGAGTTTAAAAAGCAGTTAACTCATTTAATTAAGCCTGTTGCTGGTGATGGTAACTACATTAATGAGCAAGCTTACTTAGCTAAAATGGCATGTTTACCTATGCTAGCTAAAGTGAAAAAGGCCCTTAAACAGCGTGTATTTAAAGCTGGGGTTCGTTTCTCGTTAACACTGGATGCCGCGCTTGAAGCTAAGGTTATTACAGCCGATGAGCATAAGCAGCTGCAAGATTACAACTTAAAGCGTGAACGTGCGATTCGAGTTGATGAGTTTGATTTTGATATGAACATAATTACCGATAAAGCGGATTTAAAAATCGCTAACTAATATCGCTAAAATCAGCCTTGTTTAGGATGTTAAAAGCCGCCTTTAAGCGGCTTTTTTGCGTTTAGGGCTTATGTTGGCAAGATTAATGTTTGATTAATTGTCGATTAAATTGTAACCGGCTCACAATTTTGTATTAAAGCTGTATTTTAAGCGCGTTTTAATCATCAAAGTTTGATCTTAGTTCGTTTTTTGCTCAGCGCTAGGGCGTATAAATGAATGATGACCACTAACTTTTGGGGGGAATAATGATCCGTGCTTATAACAGAAAATTGATGTTAATACTCAAGGTGACTTTTATTTGCTTGCTGCCCAGTGTTGGTCATGGTGCTGAGGCCATTGTGGGCGGCGTTGTGGGTTATGCCGATTATAGCGCTTCTTCTGTGGGGCTTTCTGATACTCAAGAAAGTGGCATTAATTACCAATATCGAAGTAGCATTAAACTTAACCCCAGTAATCGACTCTATGGCGCTTATTCCTATAACTCTGATGATATGACTCAGCATGAAGGACTATTAGTCTCCTATGACCGACTGTTTTCGGTTGATGATGTACATGATATAAAATGGTTTATTGGTGCTTCTGCAGGGTTTAGCGGTAATGAAATTCAATTAACCGATTTAGATCGAAGTTATCAAGACTCTGGCAGCAGCTATGTTTATGGCGGACAAGTGGGTTTTCTATTTGATTTGGGACATGATTTTACATCTGAGATAGGTTTTCGTTATTTAAGGCATAATGTCACTTCTTCGATGGAATATAACAGTGCTGCGTTATCAGTTAATGATGCTGAGCAAATTTACTTCGGCATTGATTTTACCTTTTAATCGCTTGTAATAAAAAAGCCATATCAAAATGAATTGATACGGCTTTAAAACTAAGCGGGTTAACTTTTTTAGCCCACTTTTAATTTAGTCATCAATTAACTTGCTTTGATAAACTTGCCTTCAGAATCTTTAAAACTACCAACGGCTATGATAATAAAGTCGATTAGTGTCCAAATACCAAAACCACCTAAAGTTAATAGCATTAGGATACCAGTACCAATTTTACCTGCATAAAAACGGTGCGCACCGAACATACCTAGGAAAAAACATAATAGTAGCGTTGGTACGAATCCTTTGTCGCTTACTTGGACATCTGCAGTTGCTGTTTGTACTTCTGACATAAATAAATCCCTTAATTATAATTTTTGTCCTGGATAGGTAATCAACTTACCTTTCCCGTCCCTATAGCTTCCAACTAGAAGCATAAAAGTGACCACTATAGTGTGAATAACATCGATAACGATGAGACCTAAACCAAGTAGCGCGAGGGTGACGTCTTCAAACTGCATGAGTGTTAGCCCTACAATGGCTAAAGATAAATCAAATACACCATGGCTAATACGGCCGCAGTAAAAATGATGAATTCCTAGCACTCCGAAAATACCGGAGAGGATAACTGCTACAGCGTAGTTTTTTTCTGATTTGACAGAATCAGTCACTTTCAACCTCCTTGATGAAAATCTTAAAGTTTTATATAGCAAAGGCTTACCTTTATCAATCTAAAGTTGTTAATAAATAAGTTAATTTGTGTCACAAATCTAGGTTTAATAAGAAATTTGAATAACGATAGGTTAAATCAATGAGAGCTTATATCCGAGCTGCAGGGTATACATGAATGGTTTTTCGATAATGTTTCTGTTAACGCTAATGTGAAAAAGTTGTAAATTATGATTAAGTTAGGCATGTTAACCTTCGGGTAAAATTAAAAATATAAGAAGGGTTATATGTCATATCTAGCAATAGCAGCAACTAGACGAATTCAATATTATTTGAGTCATAAAAAATCGTTTAACCTAGCGATTATAGTCGGTTTATGTAGCGTAATACCTTCAATACAATCAGCCGATTTTAAAGTCATCCACGCTGGCGAATTACTTTCCATTGCAGGTGAAAAAACCACTAAACAACAATCAATATTGATTAAAGATGGTCAAATCAGCGCCATCAACAGTGGCTATATTGAGCTTCCATCCAGCCAAATAACTGAAGCAGATACCCTTGAATATATTGACCTCAAAGACAGCTTTGTCATGGCGGGTTTAATGGATATGCACGTGCATTTACAAGGGGAGTTAGGGCCCAATAATGACAGCGAAGCATTACGCATGTCAGATGCCGATGTGGCAATGAAAAGTGCTTATTTTGCAAATAAAACACTGTTAGCTGGTTTTACCACAGTAAGAGATTTAGGCGCCAAGCCTGAGCAGATTTATGCGCTTCGTGATGCGGTTAACAAAGGCTGGTTGGCAGGCCCTCGAATTATTGCCTCAGGCGGCGTCTCTGTCACTGGCGGGCATGGTGATGTGGATGGGAAAAGCCCTGATCTGCTGGATATGTTGACCTCTAAAACCATTTGTGATGGTCCCTTTGATTGCCGCCGTGCCACGCGCCGAGCGATAAAATATGGCGCTGATGTGATTAAGATTACCTCTACAGGTGGCGTGTTGTCAGATACCAATACTGGCACAGGCCAGCAGATGGCCAATGACGAGTTAAAAGAAGTCATTGATGCAGCGCATGCATTAGGGCGTAAAGTCGCCAGCCATGCCCATGCGGCTGAAGGGATTAATGCGGCTCTGAGAGCAGGTGTTGATAGCATTGAACATGGCAGTTACGCCAATAAAGAATCGATTAAGCTATTTAAAAAGTCAGGGGCTTACTTAGTGCCAACCCTGTTAGCGGGTGACACTGTGGTTCAAATGGCTAAAAGTGATGGCAACTTTATGTCTGAAGCAATTAAAGCCAAAGCGATTAGGGTCGGTCATGATATGCAAAACAACTTTGGTAATGCCTATAAAGCGGGGGTTAACATTGCTTTTGGTACAGATAGCGGCGTATCACGCCACGGCGATAATGCGAAAGAGGCTGTGCTGATGAGTCAGGCGGGGATGAGCAATCAAGATATCTTAGTCAGCGCGACCATTAACGCTGCTGACCTTATTGATATGAGCGATACTCTAGGCACGCTAGCACAAGGTAAGCATGCTGACATTATTGCAATGAAAGCGAGCCCCCTTGAAAGTATTGATGCCTTACTTGATGTTCATTTTGTCATGAAATCAGGTAAAGTACATAAGCAATAACCTTGGCTAATCATTATCACCAAGGCTCCCGAAGGAGCCTTTTTAATGGATGGTTAATTTAGTCAACCCAATGCAGTACATCACGAATAATCGACCATCGCGGCACTGGTGTGGTTGCGCCTTTTCCTAGCATCCAATAATCATAAAATTGTTGCTGGTGGCCATCGACTCGGCGCAGTTTTTGCCAGTTATTAATGTAGTTTAATAGTGACTGATTAGGTTGGGCCACGGCATAAGCCACAGGGTAGCGATTTTTACCTTCTAAAATAGCAATGCCGTAACCTGGGAAGAATAATGTCCAAGCTGAACCTGCTTCAGCGCTGATCACCACCGCATCGTATTTGGGCGCTTTTTGCCTAAAGAAATCTTTATAACCGTCAATTTTAACAAAATTAATATGAGGCAGTTTTTTCTTGGCATCGGCAATTTTATCATCATGTTCAACATAGGCGATGGTGGTATTTTCCATTTCGAGAATGGACTCATCAGTTTTGAAGCTATTAACCCGATGATCTTGAGTGGCAATGGCGATGTTAAGCTCTAGCACTGGTTCGCCATAACTAAGCCTGTCCATTTGTTTGATATCCATTGACAGCCCCGACATGGCGACATCAAAATAGCCAGCCTGTAATGACGCTGCGAGCTGATCTTTTTTGAACGGGATAAACTCTACCTCGACTTTCAAGTCCTCCGCCAACTTAGTGGCCATTGCAATATCAAAGCCCACTAACTGGCCGGCATTATTGTAGTAACTAAAAGGCACATTACTGGGAATGTAACCGACTCTTAGTAAGCCACGTTGGCGAATGGAATGGACGCTGGCGATTGCTTGAGTGGGCGTTTTACCGATTTCAGGGTATTGGCGAGTCACTTTCGTGGGCACTTTGTCAGCCACTTTCATGTTGGCGATCACCTCACTGGTGATATCAGGGCTATGTATAAATAATCCCATACCTATGCGGCAAACAACAATGGTGACCGCGGTACTGGCTAAAAGCCCAACCGACATTTTAATTAATTGCGGCGGACGAATTTTCAGTGTCCCTTGGAATAAGCACACGGTTAATAGGGTGAGGGCGAATAGGTTCATTACTGCGGCAATAGAGTTGAACTTGCCTGTGATAAAGCCTGACATGACAAATAGTTGGAATAAGTCTGAAGGTAGTTGCACTAAGTCCAACATAAAAGGAATGGCGACATACACACTACCAAATAATGATAATAAGCCACTGACAGACAACGACGGCATAGCGCTGATATCAACAGGGGTGCCATTAAACCAGCCTGCAAAGTAGACAAACAAGATAACGGTTAATTTACCGATATTGGGGAAGGTAAATGCAATAGGCACCAAAATCTCAATCAGGGTGACGCCATCTTCAGTTAAGTTATTATGCTCACGCATAATTTGCTTACACTCAGCAATAATTACCGGAATAACAATAAAGATATTACCTGTGGCAAAGGCGGTAACTAAACTGGCTTTACTTATGTTAACCGTCTGCCTATAAGTGATTGGCGTTAATGACGAAACTATCCAAGGTAGCACTGCAAATGTGAGCAATAAGCACAAAGCAAAGTAACTAATAAGGTAAACCTGCATACTGGCAAATTCATCAACTCCCATAGTGCCAGCTGCCGATGCTGACATGGCAAAAATACCAATAGGCAACACTTTAACCAAGCCTTGGGTGATCCGAGAAAAGGCTTCTGTGATGGTATGCATGAAGGTTAACACCAGCTTTTTATTGTCGCCCTCCATACTAATTAACGCGAGACCCAAGGCAATACTGAATACCACCATGGCAGGAACATAGCCTTCCGCCATCGACTCAAACGGGTTTGAAGGAATATAGAGCTTAAAATAATTAATCGGCTGGGCAGGTTCGATAATACTGGTGCTGAAAAACGATGCTGATTCAATAAACGGAAAAGACAATGGCATTAACGCAGTGAGAACTAAACCGACTAACCACAGCAATAACATAATGGCGCCAGCGCGGCTAAAAATTAATATGGCCGTGCTTTTTTGCAGTTTGCCTATACCGCCAATAAGCGATACCACTATGTAAGGCAATACGGTCATTTGCATTAATAAAATAACGCCATTACCGATAGCGCTAAGCCAGCCTACGGACTCGCCAAAGAATATCCCCACAGCAAAGCCGACAAACATAGCCACTAGCATTTGGGTTGAACTGGTCATCGCAAGTAATTTTTTAAACACAGTTATGTTCCATTTATTATCTGGGCTTGAGGGTAAACTCACATTAACCGTTAGCAGGCTAATGTTTTGATAATGCTACAAAGTTGTTGCTCAAGTTTAATATTAACAGTGTTAGTTTGGATTAGGGATAATTTGTACAATAAATATCTTACTGAATTTATTTATATGCAATGTTTTTGAAACGGCTAAAAAGCCACTGTAAATACAGTGGCTTTAAAGGGGAAGGGGGGAGTTTCAATACAGATATTCAGAGGCTTAATGTGCCACAGGTATCATTAAAGCGGTTTTAATTTGCCTTTAGCGTCATTAATACACTGGTAACCTTTACCGCGCATGAAGTCAGCGAGTTCTGTTTCAATACGCTCAAAGCAAGCTTCACCTTCTTTTTCAAAACAGGTCGCGATTTGTACCGCATCAGCACCGGCGAGTAGGTATTCAAAGGCATCGATTCCGGTTTTTATCCCGCCAACGCCAATGATTTGTACGTCATCATCCAGCAGTTCACGAAAGGCGCGCACATTGGCTAAACCGACAGGTTTAATATAATCACCACACAAACCACCAAAGCCGCCTTTAGGCTTGATTATGGGTTGCTCAGTGTACGGGTCGATAACTAAAGTGTTGCCGATTGAGTTAATGCAGGTGATAAATTTTACTGGATATTTTTTGATGACATTGGCTGCTGCCACAAAATGTGACATATCAAAATAAGGCGCCAGTTTAATCCCAATTGGTTTATTGCCTAGCGCTGTTAGGGCAGCGAGTGCTTTGTCAGTTTGTTCAAAGTCATAAGCGACCTGCGCTTTACCGGGGATATTAGGGCAAGAGAAGTTAACTTCAATTAGGTCAACATCACTGTTTTGAAAGGCGCTAACCATTTCAATATTATCTTCAATGCTAAAGCCTGAAATGCTTACAACAACAGGTTTACCTAATGCTTTTAATTGAGGCACCATTGCTAAATAAGCTTTATAACCTAAATTGGGTAAGCCCATCGATTGAATCGAACCTAATGGTAAATCTTTATAGCGTGGCTCAGGATTGCCTTCGCGCGCTTCCATGGTACAAGATTTAGTGACCACAGCAGCCGAATGAGATTGGGCAATCGTGTGCAGTTCATCCCAAGTGGTGCACTTGGGGCCAGAGGCATTCATTAAGTAACTGTCTAAGCTAATACCAGCAATTTCAGTGGATAAATCGATGTTCATGAAGCGTCCTCTTGGTGGAATAAACAATAAAAAAGCATGTGTAAATTGCGAGGTAGTTTATGCAGCGGGACAATAGAGGTATTGATTAAAAACAATAAATATGACAAATGTGTGATTATTTTTTAAGAGTGTTAACTAGAGCGCATAAATGCTGCTGTTCTTTATGCGCTGTTCTTTATACCACCGAGTAAGGCAGCGATGAACTGTTGCTGTTAATCGCCACTTACGTTTATAGCTATTTTAATTTGTAAATGACCTCAACACGCTCCTCGACACTGACTTGACCGTATTGATAGCTTTCGGCCGTGTCACTTTGCATTGCCGCCATACGCATCATCACAGGTTGTACCGGCTGCTGAGTTAAGTAACGGATTTTCCAAACACCATCAAGCTCACGCTCAAACCCTTGGGCCAATGATTGGGCTTTTTGTTTGGCATCTTTAATAGCGGCTTGTCTTGCTTGTTCAATCGCTGCAGTTTCGTTTGATGATTTCAAACTGATATTTTGCACCTTATTAATGCCTTCTTCTAATGCGGAATCTAAAATGTCATTAAGCTTAGGCAACTGCTTGATGGTAACAATCACTTGTCTGTTAGCGCGGTAACCCACTAACTCTTTGGGTTGTTTCGAGGGGTAATGGTATTGCGGCTGAATGCTCAAATTAGCGCTAGATATCGCATTTTTATCGACTCCAGCATCCTTGAGTCGCTTGATGAATTTAGCGACGGCTTGATCAACAGCGACTTTAGCTTGCTTAGCATCATCTTTAGTTAGGCTGACTTGAACTGAAATTACCGCCATATCAGGGGCTATTTTTAAATGGCTCGTACCAACCGTTTCAATATGTGGAAAATTATAGTCAGCAGCAATAGCATTTTGAGACAGTGAACCAAATAGTAATCCTGTTGCTAGAAAACCATTCATTAAGGTTGTTTTTATAATGCGATGTGTTGATGTTGTCATGTCGTGCTCCAAACAATAAATGAGGTTGGTAGTAACCTTGTTATAGCTATAAACGAGAGCAAATTTGAAAAGGGTTAATTTATTGAATTTTATTTTTGACGCGATAAAACCTAATTAAGAAAAGTCAGTTTTTAATAAGCACTTTTTAGGCGTTTGGCGTTTAATGCAAAATATAGGCGTAAAAAAGCCTAGTTAAATTAATCGCTAGGCTTTTAGGTTAGGCATATTAAAAATGATTGCGGCGTTATTCTACTCGCTCACCATCAACCCAAGTTTCCAGCACCTTAGTTTTCCAAATATCTTCAGGGTTAATAGCAAAGATATCTTTATCAATCAGAATAAAATCTGCTTTACGCTTAGGGACAAGTTGGCCAATCATTTGCTCTTGATGGGCGGCAAAAGCGGCGTGGGTGGTAAATGTGGCTAATGCTTCGGTTAAATTCATGCTTTCGCGGCGATACCAGCCATCAACAGGTTGATTGTCGTGATCTTGACGAGTTACCGAGGCGTGCAGGCCATAAAAAGGATTTGGCGACTCAATGGGGAAGTCAGAGCCTGCGGCAATAATCGTATTGGCATTAAGTAGCTTACGCCAAGCGTAGGCGCCTTTTATACGGGCATTACCAATTCGGTCTAATGCTATGTTTTTATCACTTGTAGCATGGGTTGCTTGCATTGATGCGATAACATTGAGTTGCGCAAAACGTGGAATATCGGCTAATTGCAACACTTGGGCATGTTCAATTCGATGGCGTAAATGACGGCTGTTACTTGCGGCGATATTGGCTTGGTAGTGATCCAACACTATTTGATTGGCATTATCGCCAATGGCATGGGTATTGACCTGAAAGCCTGCATCCATCGCTTGTTGAATCGTATCGCCCAACTCTTTTTCAGAATAGAGCAATAAACCTTTATGGCCAGCTAAATCGCTATAGTCTTCAATCAATGCAGCGCCGCGACTGCCAAGGGCGCCGTCGGCGGATATTTTTACGCTGCTGATGTGTAATTTATCTGAGCCTGAAGCCATCGGCCCTGCCTGCATCATCTTGTCAAATTCAGGGTCTTGAGCATCTATCATGGCGTACACGCGAATTGGCAGTTTATCGGCATAATCAAGTGCCTGATAAGCCGCGATAGTGTCACTGCCAATACCTGCATCATGGACACTTGTTAATCCCTGCTTAGCCAGCGAAGTAAGAGCTGTTAGCAGTATTTCTTGTTGCTCGTCGATAGAAGGTTGTGGGATTTTAGTAGTGATCAGGCTCATGGCATTATCAATAAATACCCCTGTCGGCTGACCATCAGCATATTTGATAATTTCACCACCTTCAGGGCTGGTGGTGGCAGAGCTAATACCAGCGATTTTCATCGCAGCGCTATTTGCCCAGCCAGCATGGCCATCAATGCGAACTAACCATACAGGGGTATCGGGAAAGACTTTATCCAGTGATGCAGCCACGGGAAAGTTTTGTTGTGGCCATAACACTTGGTTCCAGCCGCGTCCTTGTATCCATTGCATTGTTGGTTGTAATTGCCTAAATGCTACAACAGTTTCAACGGCTTGTTGTTCAGTCACGCTGCCACGTAACTGGGCTCGCATCAGGCTTAATCCATAGCTTAAAACATGACCATGCGCATCGATAAGGCCTGGTAGTAAGGTTTTGCCTTGTCCATCAATTCTTACAATACTGGTGTTAGTACTGTAGGGAAGATGTTCATTTTCAAGGTAGATTTTTTCAATGACATCGCCGTTAAATTGTAATGCCTTAAACTCAACTAATTTACCATTACTGACAGTGTAGCCATTGATATTATTGATAAGTTTACTTTGGGCAAGGCTTGTTAACGGGGGAAGGCAAAGGCAAGTAAGTAATAGTAATTTATAGTTCTTAAGCATGATTAAACCGGTCCATGTTCTTATTATTTGTGTTTTTAGCGTATCTTAAATACAAAATGCCACACTGTTACCAAAATGTTAACTGCTTTGTTTTGAAAAGAGACCTTTGACTCTAGGGCTGTAGCACTTTGGTGGTTAATATTCATCTCGAAAGCGCAATGCTCCCTCTTTATTTAGTAGGCAGTTGGCTAAACCTTGAATATCGATGGTTGCGATGAACTGGTATACTTTAAATTATGTAATAGGTTAATATATAACAATATTTATATTAATTAACCTTATCGGTTTCAGTGAATTCCAACGCCAATGTCTTTTATGGCAAAGAGCTTCGAGAACTGAATAAAATGAATCGAATGTGATTTTGACAACTGTTTGGGTGTGCTATGGATTATGTTGCTTTATTTTTGGTGCTGGTTGGAAGCATCGGGCTGGTGTTATCGTTACGCCCAGCTTATGCCATCTGTGCTTATTCTCAGTTTAGTAATAAAGGCTGGTTGACGCTGTTATTGTTAATTGGATTATTTATTGTCAGTTACCTCAGTTATTTATCTTTATTATTTAGCTCTACCAGTGAGATTGATTTTATACAATTAGTAGTGGCTGGTATTTTCTTCGCTGGCGGCGGGTTTGTGTACTTGGTGACGAACCTAAGTAAGCAAACAATTATGGATATTGATGTGTTATTGCAGCAAAAGCACCATCAAGCGAACCATGATTTGTTAACCACATTAGCCAATCGTCAGCACTTTTATCGCCATATGGATCAAATGTTAGCGCTAAAAAGTGAAGGTTTTTATTGCTTAATGTTAGACATTAACAATTTTAAAATGATTAATGACACGTTTGGGCACCCAGAAGGGGACCGAATTTTAACAGTGATTGCCCAGCGGATCTTGCAAGTCGTACCTGAAAATAGCTTAACGGCCCGTATTGGCGGTGATGAATTTGCGATTATTATTCCTGATACCGCCAATCTGAATATTTCTGATGTGGCGAAAGATATTGAAACTGCACTATTAATTGACATTCCTTGTGCTGGACATTTGATTGTCATTGCCGCCAGTATTGGAATTTCTCAGTATCCAGAAGATGGGCAAGATAGCAAAACCTTAATTAAGCATGCCGATATCGCCATGTATCACGCAAAAAAGAATGAAATGCCCCATCAGTATTATCAATCTCATCTACCTACAACCACACTACCTGAATCTGTTTTAGATGTTGAAAAGAGTTAAGGGATCATTATTCTTAAAACTAGAATCGCGAGTGGTGAATATCGCTCATTCTGAAGAACCTAGGGCTCCTATTAACCAGATATGTATTTACCAAGGTTTTTAAATTATTGCGGTTTTTTGTTGTTAAGGCTTTAATTGGATTAAATCTACCCGCTCAAGCTGATTTGCTCTCACATTGTGGTTAATGAACTGCTATTCTAGTGACGAGATCATTGATAGAGAATTACTATGGAAAAATCAGCTTTTTTAGATGCCATGGGCGTAACCCGTTGGCGCAGCGCTGATAGCCAAGGCAAGCCGTATTTAATTATTCATGATGACGGTGATGATATTAGCCAGCATAGTTTGGTTAAAAGCGTGTTGTCGCTATTACATATTGATGAGTCACAATGTGAGTTTGATACTGAAATGGTCAAAGGCATGCAGGTGATTTGGGATATGCGCAAAATGCGCGTCCGTCCACGAGTGGCTTGGATTATTACCGATCCTATTGAGGCGTTATTGCAAGGCCATCAAGGTAAGAGAGACCTGTGGCAACAGCTTGGTTTGCAGCTTGATAAAACGGCTTCGATTGATACAGATAAGTCAGCTTAGAATTTAGTTACTGACATTGACGATATAAAACAGTGATTATTTAAAGCTTCGATTATTTAAAGCTTCGATTATTCAAACTTCCACTATTGAAGAAACCTTATGACTTCAGCTTCTCCTCAAACAAGTTTAACAATTTCGTTATTATCTCCTGAAAACACAGCTGCAATGTTTGAAATTGAGTCTGCTGCACATTCTCACCCTTGGAGTTTAGCAAGCTTAGAAGACTGTTTTGGCCGCTTATATCGCGTTTATGGAGTCTTTGATAAAGATGAGCTTATTGGTTTTGCCATTGTGCAGCAAATTGTCGATGAGCTGACGTTATTAGATATTTGTATTGCGCCGAATCAACAAGGAAAGGGCCTAGGAAAGCAGCTACTTAATCATGTTATCTATGATGCTAAAGTGAAACAGGCAGTGGTGGTGATGTTGGAGGTTCGACAGTCTAATCTTGCTGCAATTGGCTTGTATAATACATTAGGTTTTGTTGAAGCAGGTCGCCGCACGGGTTATTACCCAAGCGTAACTGGCCGTGAAGATGCTATCTTGATGGATTACAGGTTATTGCCAGAATAAATGACTGAATGAATCATATGCTGAGTAAATTAATATTGTTAAACCAATAAAGAGCGTTAAATGAGAGAGTCGTTAAGAGCCAAAATAATCCAAGTGTGCGATAAAAAAATTGCCGCCAAAGGCGATAATGTTGGTTTATCATTTTATGCCTTTTTTGCCAATAAGAACGATGACCCGATATTATTGATGGAAGCTGCGACTTGGTGGATTGAAACTCATCAACTTGATCATTTCGTTAAAGCCCATGTGATTAAAGCAATGGTTCAAGCTGGTAAGTAATACTATTAATAACAGACATTAAAAACGGCGCTCTAGGCGCCGTTTTAGTCTCTTAGGAAGCAAATAAAGCTTACTTCACTTCTTTACCTTGCGCTTGTAAATCCGCATGGTAGCTTGAACGTACAAGCGGGCCACAGGCTGCATGGGTAAAGCCAATCTCGTCAGCTAATGCTTTTAGCTCATCAAACTCTGCTGGTGGCACGTAACGCTCAACCGGTAAGTGGAACTTACTTGGTTGTAAGTATTGACCTAAGGTTAACATCTCGACGTTATGAGCACGTAAATCACGTAATACATCGGCGATTTCTTCGTTTGACTCCCCTAAGCCCATCATTAAACCTGACTTAGTTGGAACATCAGGGTGACGGTCTTTAAAGCGTTTTAGTAAATCCAATGACCACTGGTAATTTGCCCCTGGACGCGCTTTACGGTAATGCATTGGCGCTGTTTCAAGGTTGTGGTTGAACACATCTGGTGGCTCAGTGGCTAAAATATCTAAAGCGGCGTCAATACGGCCACGGAAATCAGGCACTAAAATTTCAATTTTAATTTCAGGATTTAAGATGCGGATTTCACGAATACAATCAGCAAAGTGCTGTGCGCCGCCGTCACGTAAATCATCACGATCTACAGAGGTGATCACCACATATTTAAGCTTCATATCTTGAATGGTTTGCGCGAGTTTCTTAGGCTCAGCTGCATCAGGCTTTAGTGGACGGCCGTGGGCAACATCACAAAAAGGGCAACGACGAGTACAAATCGCCCCTAAGATCATAAAGGTGGCAGTACCGTGGTTAAAGCATTCAGCAAGGTTAGGGCATGAGGCTTCTTCACATACTGAGTGCAAACCGTTTTTACGCAGTGCTGATTTTATATCAGTAATTCGCTGGTTTGATGCAGGGAGTTTTACTCTTAACCAATCTGGTTTACGCAACATGGTTTCACGTTCAGATGGAACCACTTTAACAGGGATACGCGCGACTTTTTCAGCATCACGCAATTTAACACCGGGTTGTAATCTTTCAGGCCTATTCATTTTATTCTGCTAATCCTTGATGATGTACAAGTTCTTGGTAGCCTAATACTTGGCTTAATGTTTGAATCAGTTTGTCGCCAGCTTCAGTCACGGTTTGTGGGCCGCCTAAGGCTTTGCATTGCACCATTTCAAGTCCGGCATAACCACAAGGATTAATGCGCAGAAATGGTGCTAAATCCATATCGACGTTGAGGGCAAGGCCATGAAAAGAGCAGCCTTTACGAATGCGTAACCCTAATGACGCGAGTTTTCGCTCGTCAACATAGACACCGGGTGCATCTGCTTTGGCGTAAGCATTGACATCGTACATGGCGAGCATATCAACGATGCTTTGCTCGATATTATTCACTAATTGTCTCACACCGAGTTTACTTCTTTTTATGTCAATGAGTGGATAGACAACCAGTTGGCCGGGGCCGTGATAAGTGACTTGTCCGCCGCGATCCACTTGGATCACTGGGATATCGCCAGGATTGAGAATGTGTTCACTTTTGCCTGCTTGGCCTTGGGTGAATACCGGTGAATGTTCAACTATCCATAGCTCGTCGTTGCTGTCACTGTCGCGATTGTCAGTGTAACTTTGCATGGCATGCCAGACCGACTCGTAATCTTGGCGGCCAAGATGCCTGATATGTAACGTCTGAGTTTGCAAGGGCAAGCTCTCCCTCAAAAAAGTTGGCTTATTATACGCACCTATCACTGAAATAACATCAAAGTGATAGGTGGATCACGTTTTATACCATTTTGAGCGGTGTTAAAGTACGCGGTTTACACCTTCAATTGCAGCAAGATCTGTATAAACTTGCTCAATATGTTCTTTACTGGTAACAGTAATACGAATTGATACTGCGTAGTAGGTGCCTTTGCTTGATGCTTTGACTGTTGGCGCATAATCGCCAGGTGCGAGTTTTTGCGCTACAGCAACGATGCGATCAGCTAAGGTATCGTCAGCATTACCGATGACTTTGAATGGGCATGAATTTGGAAAATCCATTAGTTCGCCAAAGTTTGTTTCTAACATGTGTTTGCTCTCTACGGTTGAATGCGCCTGTTTGTAGATATTACAGCAGGTACAGTTGAAGCTGTTATCACTTCTATATGGGGTAATTATACTGTAATACAAGTCTGCGAGCAGCGTTTGATGGTCATTTTTACTGCGCCATTGTAATTTATTACCTAAGGCGCTAGTTTTGCGCTGCTGCTTCGATAACAATAAAGCCACCCGAAGGTGGCTTTATTGTAGATATCAGTTTGTTTAACTGACCATTTTGCTAATTATTTAGAAAATAGCTTAGCTTATTATTCACCAAACCAGCCTTCAAACATTTGCTTGAAGTAATCCATCAATTTGCTAAACCAGCTGCCTTCATTGACTTCATTTAAAGTGACTAATGGGAATTGAGCTATGTCTTTGCCATCTAATTGGAAGAAAACACGGCCAACAGTTTCGCCTTTCGCTAACGGCGCCGTTAGTGGCTTAGTTAGCTCAAAGTTTGCTTGTAAGTTTTTAGCTTGACCGCGATTAATGGTAATAGGCGTGTCGGTAACGACACCTAAATCAACCGTTTCACGATCACCATACCAGATTTTTTGGGTAACAAAGGTGTCGCCAGCTTTATATGGGGTAATGGTTTCAAAGAAACGGAAACCGTAGTTAAGCAGCTTTTTGCTTTCAGCTTTACGGGCTGACTCGCTGTTAGTACCCATCACCACGGTAATGAGACGCATACCGTCATTGGTTGCTGAAGACACTAAGTTGTAACCCGCACCTGATGTATGGCCAGTTTTGATGCCGTCAACATTAAGGCTGTTATCCCACAATAGGCCGTTACGGTTATATTGTTTAATGCCGTTAAAGGTGAAAGATTTTTCTGAATAAACACGGTATTCATCTGGCACATCACGAATTAACGCTGCGCCTAGCAATGCCATATCATAGGCGGTGGTTTTGTGATTATCAGAATCTAAACCATGTGAGTTTTCAAAGTAACTTTGGGTCATGCCCAGTTGCTTTGACCATGAGTTCATTAAGTCAACAAAGCCATCTTCGGTGCCGGCGATATGTTCTGCCATTGCCACACAGGCATCGTTACCTGATTGAATAATAATGCCGCGGTTTAAATCTTCGACCGTGACAGTTTTACCCACTTCAATAAACATTTTTGACGAATCTGGGAAGTTTTTAGACCAAGCTTTTTTACTGATGGTTACTTCATCATCTAAAGAAATATTACCGACTTTAACTTCATGACCAATAACATAACTGGTCATCATTTTAGTTAAGCTAGCAGGGTTAAGTGATTCATAGGCATTGCTTTCAGCAATCACGCGCCCTGAATTGTAATCCATTAGAACATAAGCTTTAGCGGCGACAGTCGGCGCATTAGGCATAACCATAGGTGCATTAGCTGCGTTGGCTGCTTGAGATGAAAAAGATACCGCAGAAAGCAACAGCAAAGATTTTAGGGGAGTGTTAACAATATTCATCATTAAATTGGCACATCTCTGGTCAATGTAGAAGGTGACGTCGTTTAGGGTTTATTTTTAACTTACCGTGTTTGATGTGCTAGTGAAAGCACCAACAAACGCATTTATCAAAAATAGCATAAAAACCAAGCAAGATTATTACTTTAAAGCATCTTTAGTAGGTTTAAATGAATAAACGACATAATTAAAAACATTATATCATTAGTCGCTGACAATTTGACATTAAGCTTCATTAACATAAATAAACTGTCAGGCAGGCTAATTTATTATTTTTCAAAAACTGGTTATTTTTTAGGGTACATCATATAGCTATTAGGGTGGCCATCTTGTTTTAGCTGCACTAATACTTTATTCGCTAAATAACGCTGTCCAATTGGCCCGAGTTGTAGGCGATAAAAGCCATTAGCCGCTTCAACTTTTGCCGGCACTTGGTACTTTTGTTCAAGCTCTTTTGCCAGCACATTAATCCGCAGCAGATCTTTAGAGGCCACCACTTGAATAAAATGCACGCTGGAGTCTTTTAGTTCATCTAGTGCCATTGATTCTGGTGACTCAATATGAATGGCTTCAATGCTGACTTTAGCGGTGCCTTGCTGCAACATACCAATTTTGTAGGCCGCTGCGTAGGATAAATCAATGATGCGCCCTTCATGGAATGGGCCACGATCATTGACTCTGACAATCACTTGTTTGTTATTAGCCTCATTAGTGACTCGCACATAACTTGGTAATGGCAAGGTTTTATGGGCTGCTGACATGGAGTACATATCATAGGTTTCGCCGTTTGATGTTAGGTGGCCATGAAACTTTGACCCATACCAAGATGCGCCGCCCGTTTGTTTAAAACCTTTCGCGCTCGACATCACCTGATATGACTTGCCGCGCACAGTATAGTTTTGCTGGTTTCCTTGGCGACTATAGGGCTCATACTTTGGGTGGGCATCTTCAACCTTACTGACATCGGGGGCACTTTTAGGGGCGCGATCATCTTTGAGCTGATAGCGGTCATCTTGGCTAGTTGGCGTCGGTGAACTTGAACACGCAGCCAATGCACCGCACAACCCAACCACGGCGAGACTAATGAGTGACTTTTTTAGCATGTCATATTTAATGTGACAGTTTATTTGACCGTTCATGTGAGTGCGCATCTTATTTGTTGTCATGTGCAGGGGCTGCACCTGAGTGGTACGCAGCTGCTAATTGCTGGCTAAATTGATATACCGCCATGGCATATAGTGGGCTGCGATTGTAGCGGGTAATCACATAAAAGTTATTAAGCCCTAACCAGTAGTCTGTTGCTTTGGGTTGCTCAAGTTTGATCAGTAATGCAGATTGCGATGCATCAATATCTTTGGCAGCCGCTAGGGATAAACTTGGGGTCAAGATATCAGCCACAGTTTGTGTCGGCTTACCTTTAAGCCATACCTTGGCTTTAGGCGCGGTTTCAACGGTGTGATTTAATTTAAGGGCAACAGGTGCGCCTTTTTTCCAGCCGTGTTGGTGGAAATAATTAGCAACACTACCAATAGCATCCGGCTTACTATTCAATAGATCTCGGCGGCCATCACCGCTGAAATCAACCGCGTAGTGACGATAGCTTGAAGGAATAAACTGGCCATAACCCATAGCGCCAGCGTAAGAGCCTTTAAGATTGTCATTATCTAATTGCTCTTCTTTAATTAATGACATCAGGTTGCCAAATTCTTTCCTGAAAAAGGTGGCTCTAGGAGGATAGTAAAAGCCTAATGTATACAGCGCATCTTGTACTTTATAGTTACCCATGTAGCCGCCGTAGTAGGTTTCGATACCGATAATGGCAACAATGATTTGCGGGTCAACTTGGAATTTTTCTGAGGCCTGCTTGATGGTTTCAGCATTTTTTTGCCAAAAGGCTAAGCCTTTTTCTAAACGGGAGTCAGTTAAAAAGATGGGATAGTATTGGTGCCAAGGTTTGGCTTCCCAAGGTTTGGAAATAGCATCAAGTACGGCTTGATTATGATTAGCAGATGATAAGAATTGCTGAACTTCTTGTTCGGTAAAGCCCTTGCTCACTTGTTCAGTGATAAAAGCCTGTTTTAGTGCGCTGACGTCTTGCTCTGTTGGCGGCGTTGGCGCCGCAAAAAGTGTTGTTGAACTGAGAAGTAATGCCAGCGCTGTTGCGATTTTAGTTGTTATTTGCATTTAAGGTCCTGTGTAATTGGACTACCGCTAAGTGATGTCAATTCAGCTGTGCGGCAGTTTTCCTTATTAAGTTATTTCATTAGGTTTGGCTGGGATTACCTATCCACAAAGCGTCTATGGGTTTGAATACTCATCAGAATGCCAAAACCTATCATCAATGTCATCATCGAGGTGCCGCCATAGCTGATTAAAGGTAAGGGCACTCCCACAACAGGTAAGATGCCAGATACCATACCAATATTGACGAAAATATAAACAAAGAAGGTTAAGGTAATACTGCCTGCCAGTAAGCGAGCAAAGGAGGTTTGCGCTCGCGATGCGATCACCAAGCCGCGGCCGATGATATACATATACAGGGCAAGTAACAGTAAACTGCCGATCAGGCCAAACTCTTCACCGATAACAGCAAAGATAAAGTCGGTATGGCGCTCTGGTAAAAACTCAAGTTGTGATTGTGAGCCTTGCAGCCAGCCTTTACCCCATAGACCACCTGAGCCAATGGCGATTTTCGATTGAATAATATGATAACCCGCGCCGAGAGGGTCGCGCTCAGGATCAAACAAGGTCATCACCCTAGTGCGCTGATAGTCGTGCATTAAGAAGTACCACAGTACCGGTAAAAAGGCTAAAACCGCGGTCACACAACTGCCGACAATTACCCAGCTCATGCCTGATAAAAACAGCACAAAAATCCCCGAAGCGGCGACCAAAATTGAGGTGCCTAAATCAGGTTGCTTAGCAATCAGTAACGTAGGAATTAGCAGAATAACCAAACCACCGGCTAAATAACGTTTTTTCGGTGGTAGCGGAAATTTACTGATGTACCACGCCATAGTAATAGGGAAGGCGAGTTTGATAAGTTCTGATGGCTGAAACTCCATAAAGCCTAAGTTTAGCCAGCGCTGTGCGCCCTTATTAATGGTGCCAAAAAAGTGTACCCCTAGCAGTAGGATGATACCTGCCACGTAAATGGGTAAAGCCCAGCGCCTGAGAATTTCAGGGTTTATTTGGGCAAAGATAAACATGACAAATAATGACAAGCCAAAGCGGGTTAATTGCCTTTCCATCATGGCAAAGTCTTCACCGCTGGCAGAATAAATCACAAACAAGCCAAAAATCATTAGCGCGAGTAGGCCCAACAATAACGGTAAGTCTATGTGTAGTTTTTGCCAAATAGTCTGTTTGTGTGGGTGGTGTGAGGTATTCATTGTTCCACCATCCATTGATCTCGTAACATGTATTCATCCAATAGCGCCCGGGCGACAGGTCCAGCATTGACTCCGCCCCAGCCAGCATTTTCAATAACCACCGCGAGAACAATCTTAGGGTTTTCATAAGGCGCGTAGGCAATAATTAAGGCGTTATCTCGTAAAAACTCTGACACGGTATCAGCATCGTATTTTTCATCTTGGGCAACACTAAATACCTGCGCAGTACCGGTTTTCATTGCTGCGGTATATTTGGCATCAGTAAAGCGAGACTTATCAGCCGTTTTTCGCATCGCTTCGTTAATGATTTCCCAGTTATTATCATCGTTTAATTTTATTGGTTCACGCTCATCAATCGGGGTATCGATTTTAGCTGTGTCATCTTTAAATGATTTTAATAAATGCGGCGTATAACGGGTGCCGTGATTGGCTAAAATGGTGGCGGCATTAGCAAGCTGTAATGGTGTTGAGGTCCAGTAGCCTTGACCAATACCCACCGAAATCGTATCACCAATATACCAAGGCTGATTGTAACGCATGCGCTTCCAATCTTTTGATGGCATGATGCCGTTGGCTTCTTCGTAGATATCAATGCCACTTGATTCGCCAAAACCAAATTGGTTCATGAAATCAGCAATCTTATCGACACCGACTTTATAGGCTAAGTCATAAAAGAAGGTATCACAGGAGTCCATGATGGCACTGTATACATCAACCCAGCCGTGGCCCCAGCGTTTCCAGTCGCGGTATTTACGTTCGACATTGGGAATTTGCCAAAAGCCTGGATCCCAGATGCGGGTTTTTTCGCTAATGGCTTTTTGTTCTAAGCCCAGTAGTGCAATATGCGGTTTTACTGTTGATGCTGGTGAGTATTGGCCTTGGGTTGCACGGTTGATAAGAGGGCGTGATTTATCGTTTAGTAGTGCGTTATACGCCTTGCTGCTAATACCGTGAACAAATAAATTAGGGTCATAACTTGGGCTTGATACCATCGCAAGTACGCCGCCATCTTGTGGATCGATTGCAACCACTGAGCCGCGGCGACCATCTAATAGTTCCATAGCTTTTTGCTGTAGTTTTAAATCTAAGGTGAGGTAAATATCTTGCCCAGGCGTTGGCGGGGTCACCTTCAAGGTGCGGATCACGCGGCCACGGTTATTCACTTCTTCTTCAAGGTGACCAGGGGTGCCTAATAATAGGCTCTCATAGAACTTTTCAATCCCCTGTTTGCCAATATCATTAGTGGCGGCGTAATTTTTCCAGGTACCCGATTTTTCAAGAGATGCGCGATCACGGGTGTTAATTTTACCCACATAACCCAATACGTGAGTCATCAAATCTTCATAGGGATAATGGCGTTTAAGGCCTGCTTCGACTCTAAAACCGGGGAATTGATGTTGGTTAACACTGAATGCGGCAACTTGCTCTTCAGTTAATCGGCTTTTGATGGTTAATGGTTTAAAGCGGCGATGATAACGTAATCTTTCAGTGATACTTTCACGCTCTTCTTCAGTAAGGGCAATAACCTCATTGAGTTTATCTAGGGTCGCAGTAATATCTTTAGACTTTTCTGGGATGACTTCTAGGGTATAAAACGGCTGGTTTTCAGCAAGCAGTTGGCCGTTACGGTCGTAGATTAAGCCGCGACTCGGGGCTACGGGCACAACGCGGATACGGTTGTCATTAGAGCGGGTTTCATAATCAGTGTATGAGACAACTTGCAGTTGATAAAGGTTAGACAATAAAACACTGATGAGAATAAACACGCACAGGAAAGTGAACAAAGCACGACGTTTGAATAGCGACGCCTCGGCAGCGTGGTCGTGCATGGCAATGCGCTTTTTTGGCGACACTTAAGCTTTCTCCGATGAGATTCAGGCTAATAAATTCAGATTTGTTATATTAGCTGAATTAGCTTTGCTTTTACCAGAGCCTTGACCAATAAGGTTTACTCTCTATGGTAGGGGTGGTTGTTATTTATACTCCATGCTCGATAAAGGCTTTCGGCAACCAGTACTCGAACTAATGGATGGGGCAAAGTGAGGGCGGATAAACACCAGCTTTGGCTTGCAGCAGCTTTGCATGCTGGCGCAAGACCTTCAGGACCGCCAATCAATAAACTGACATCACGGCCATCAAGCTGCCATTTGCTGAGTTGCTCGGCAAGTTGTGGGGTTTCCCAGTTCTTACCAGGCAAGTCTAGGCTTACAATGTGATTGCCTTTGGGTACTGCTGCTAGCATTAGTTCGCCTTCTTTTTGAAGAATGCGTGCTATATCAGCATTTTTACCGCGCTTTCCTGCGGGGATCTCAATCAACTCTAACGCCATATCACGAGGAAAACGACGTTGGTATTCTTCAAATCCGCGGGTTACCCAATCTGGCATCTTGGTGCCAACAGCAATCAGTTGTAACTTCATTATGCGTTGTTTTCAGACCATAGTTTTTCTAGATCATAAAACTCACGTGTTTGGTCTTGCATTACATGTAAGATTACGCCACCTAGATCAACCAGTACCCATTCACTGCTCTCACGACCTTCAACACCTAATGGTTGTAAGCCTGCAGTTTTAGATTCAACGATCATATTTTCCGCAATTGCGCGAACGTGTGTTTTTGATGTGCCAGAGCAAATAACCATAAAATCAGTGATTTGTGATTGTTCTGCAACGTCTAATACCACAACGTCTTTGGCTTTCAGGTCATCGATTTTATCGATAACAAAATCTTTTAATTCCGTGCTCTGCACGTCACTTACCTCGATATATAAAAATAACGGGGCATTATACGCAAAATACCTATGCGAGCGCAATTGAAGCTGAAATTGATTTTAACAGCAGCGATTTTTGAGGCGGGAATTACGAGGGGTTAACGGTAAAGTTGATGTTGTAAAATATAGGCTTGGATGCACGCTGGGAGTTTTTTATTTAATGAGCCTTTTGCTAATTTCAAAGAGCCATCAGCGGAAAAATGAGTGCTTTGTGCGAGTAGTTTAGTGCTTTGGGTGGGTAAGTGAGTTTCGTTAGCCATTAACTGAGTCAGCTGCGCCCTTATTTCAGTAGAGGAGATATCTTGCAAGGTCACTTCAACTGGGAATATATTGCCAACTTTAGCCTCAATCGACTCAGCTTGCTGACAATCTACTTGCTTTTGTTTAAGCAGTTGCATCATCGGATGGTCATGGCTCGCTGACCAACCAGGGCGGCGACAAACCACCAAATGGCACAGGGCAAATAATTGCTGCCATTGATACCATGACGCTAGCTGAATAAAAGAGTCTGTGCCCATTATGAAATAAAATTGATGCTGGGGATAACGCTGGGTTAATAACTCAAGAGTGGTCACAGTGTAAGATGGACTATCACGATTAATTTCGATATCACACACTTCAAGCTCATCATATTGCTGACAAACTAACTCAGCCATAGCTAAGCGTTGCTCACTGCTAACTTTAGTGGTTTGTTTGTGAGGCGGGATATGATTAGGCATTAGCCAAATTTTGTCTAAATTGAGCTGTTGTTTTACTTCAATGGCAGGTTTGATATGACCATAATGAATGGGATCAAAGGTGCCGCCTAAAATCCCAATCTTCATGTTTGCAGTTCTATATGGGCTAATCGTCTGTGGGCATTAGGATCAAATAACAGACTTAAATGGCTGATAGCGGTCCAATCTTCTACCCCATGCTGCTTGAGGTTGCGCTCAATTTTTGAGGCAAAGGCTAGCATGTGTTCGATTTGACTGAGGCTCAGTCGGGTTAATGCCGCTTGATAAAAGGGTTTACGCTTATCCCAAATACGATGTTTAGACCATAAACTATTCAGTTGCTCGCCTTGCTCTACTGCAGATTTTAAACTGAGTAATACATTTAACTCTTTAAACAATGCCCACATTAGAATTGGCATCGCAGTGCCTTCAGCATTAAGCTGTACCAACATATGCTGGGCATGTTTTTGGTGGTTTCCTAGTAGCGCATCGGTTAACTGAAACACAGTAAAGCGCGACTGATCTTCAAAATAATCGTTTAAATGATCGCTGTGGATTGGCTTATCAGGGCTGAGTAATTGCAATAATTGCAAGGCTTGCTCAGCAGCCAACAAATTACCTTCAAACAAGTTAAACAGCATGGCTTTGGCGTCCATCTGCACCTGTAACTTGTAAAAATGAATGCGATTATCTAACCAGCGCTGGAACTGTTTCCCTTCAGGGGTAGCGCAAGGTAAATAAATACCGTCGTTATCAAGGGATTTAAACCATTTGCTTTTGGTTTCAGCAGATATCTTTGGCCCATGGATAATCAGAATAATATCCGGATTAGGATTTTGCATCATGGCTGTTAACGCTGCCGAACCTTCGGTGCCAGGTTTTGCTTGGGGAAGCGTCAACTCGATGATGCGGCGACTGGCAAATAAACTCATTGATTGCCACTCTTGTTGCAAATCATTCCAGCTAAAGCTGTTGTCTTGAGTTAAATGTACCCGCTCTTCAAAACCTTGTTTTTTAGCCGCGCTGAGAATTTGTGCTTTGCAGTTTTCAATTAACCATGGGTCGTCACCAAAGAGTAAATAACAACCATGGAGTGTTTTGAGATGCTGATTTAATTGATCTGGGTAAACCCGCATCAATTCACCTCGATTGAGGCCAGAGTTTGGATAATATTATCAGCCGCTTGAATACGCATTTCTTTGACTAACATTTCCATTTCTCGGCTTTTTGCTAGTGCTGTACGCGGATCGTCTTGATAATCACGGCGAATTTCAGATACGAATCGCTGTGGCTCGCTGCCTGGGAACATAACAGTGTAATTAATCACATAAATAAGCTCATACTCAGCTACGTTACCCGTAGGATATAAAGACAGGGTAGCACGCTCTAGTGAGTCATTGATGAGGCTTAAAGTGGCTGTTTCATCTGATGCGGGTACGGTTGCCACACGGTGAATACGTAAGCGTTCATTAACTAGACGGGTCAGTTCACTGTATTGGTCATTGGAACGCAGGTGCAATTCTTCAAGTTCGGCAGGAATTGAATAGCTACGTTGTAATTTAAAGCCGCAACCAGCACTGGTCATAATGACGAGCGCCAACAAGGCCAAGTTAATGCGTTTAATTAGCATCACTGTTTTTGGCATCCTTTAACTGTACATGCATAAGATGGGTATTAGGTTACATCTTTAACTTTATGAAGGCGACGAATGACGAGGCTAATTGCTTGTCATTTGTCACCTTCAAGCTATCGTTACTTATAAATGATTAATTAGCAACGATGTTTAGCAGTTTGCCTGGTACATAAATCACTTTGCGTACGGTGACGCCATCAGTGAATTTTTGTACGTTTTCATCAGCTAAACCTAGGGCTTCTACTTCTTCTTTAGCAGCATCTGCAGCTACTGTGATTTTAGCACGCAGCTTACCGTTAACTTGCACGATAATCAGTTTGCTATCTTCAACTAGTGCTGACTCATCAACTGTTGGCCATAGGCTATCTTCGATATCAGTTTGGTTACCTAAGGCTGTCCACATGCTGAAACAAGTATGTGGGATGATTGGGTAAAGCAAACGTGTTACTGCTGATAATGCTTCTTGCATCAGGGCTCTGTCTTGCTCATTAGCAGACGGGGCTTTTTGCAACTTGTTCATCAGTTCCATGATAGCGGCAATGGCGGTATTGAACATTTGACGGCGTTCAACATCATCACTGACTTTAGCAATGGTTTTATGTAATTCACGACGAAGTGCTTTTTGATTGTTATCAAGTGCTTTAGGGTCAAGTTCAACCACATCACCTTGAGCGATATGATCATGAGCTGTTTTCCAGAAACGCTTAATGAATCGATGTGCGCCTTCAACGCTTGATTCTTGCCACTCAAGGGTTAACTCAGGTGGGGCTGCAAACATCATGAATAAACGCACGGTGTCAGCACCGTATTTATCAACCATTTCTTGTGGGTCGATACCGTTATTCTTAGACTTAGACATCTTGCTCATGCCGGTATAAACCAGTTCATGACCTTCACTGTCTACCGCTTTTACTACACGGCCTTTATCGTCAGTTTCTTGTACTGTAACGTCAGATGGTGAAACCCAAACGCGGGCGCCTTTCTCGTTGTTATAGTAATAAGCATCAGCCAATACCATACCTTGAGTCAGTAAGCGTTTGGCTGGCTCATCAGAGTCAACTAAACCAATATCACGTAGCAACTTGTGGAAGAAGCGGAAGTATAGCAAATGCATACAAGCATGCTCGATACCGCCAATATATTGATCCACTGGTAACCAGTAGTTTGCTTTAGCAGGATCAAGCATTTGATCTGCATGGGGGCTACAGTAACGGGCGTAATACCAAGATGATTCCATAAAGGTATCAAAGGTATCAGTTTCACGCAGTGCTGGCTGGCCATTTACCGTGGTTTTAGCCCACTCTTTGTCAGCTTTTATCGGGCTTTGAATACCATCCATTACCACATCTTCAGGTAATACAACCGGCAGTTGCTCAGCTGGTGTTGGCATTACAGTGCCATCTTCAAGCGTAACCATAGGGATAGGAGCGCCCCAGTAGCGTTGACGCGATACCCCCCAGTCACGCAGACGGAAGTTCACTTGACGCTTACCTTTACCTTCAGCAGTCAGTTTGGCATCAATAGCATCGAATGCAGCTTGGAACTCTAAACCGTCAAACTCACCTGAATTAAATAGCACGCCTTTATCAGTAAAGGCAGCTTCACTGATATCCACATCGCTATCAGCAGGCTTGATCACAGCTTCAATGGTTAAACCGTATTTTTTAGCAAACTCATAATCACGTTGGTCATGGGCTGGAACTGACATTACTGCGCCAGTACCGTAGTTCATTAATACAAAGTTACCGACCCAAATAGGCACTTCTTTGCCGGTTAATGGGTGGATTGCATTAAGACCGGTCGCAACGCCTTTCTTTTCCATTGCAGCCATAGCCGCTTCGGTAGTATCAACGTTTTTACATTCTTCAATGAATGCAGCAAGCTCAGGGTTATTCTTTGCTGCAGCTTCAGCAAGAGGGTGACCACTGGCAATTGCAACATAGGTTACGCCCATCACGGTATCAGGACGAGTGGTATAGATATCAAAGCTATCGTCACTGCCAGCAACACCGAAAGTCATTTCAATCCCTTCACTGCGGCCAATCCAGTTACGTTGCATCGCCTTAACTTGCTCAGGCCATTCATCTAACTTATCGATATCGTTTAATAGCTCTTCAGCGTAATCGGTGATTTTAATGAACCACTGAGGGATTTCTTTTTGAACCACCTCAGTGTCACAACGCCAACAGCAACCGTCTTGTACTTGCTCGTTAGCCAGTACTGTTTCATCGTTTGGACACCAGTTAACTGAGGCGGTCTTTTTGTAGACTAAGCCTTTTTCAAATAACTGGGTGAAGAACCATTGTTCCCACTGGTAATACTCAGGGGTGCAAGTCGCGATTTCACGACTCCAATCATAACCAAAGCCTAATAGCTTAAGTTGGTTCTTCATGTAGTCGATATTTTCATAAGTCCATGGCGCAGGCGCAGTCTTATTATTGATTGCGGCATTCTCTGCAGGTAGACCAAATGAGTCCCAACCGATAGGTTGTAACACATTTTTACCTTGCAAACGTTGGTAACGAGCAACAACATCACCTATGGTGTAGTTACGCACGTGTCCCATGTGAAGTCGGCCTGATGGATAAGGGAACATAGAGAGACAGTAAAATTTCTCTTTGTTTGCATCTTCAGTTACTTCGAAGGTTTTTTTGTCTTCCCAGTGCTTTTGCACCAAGGCTTCAATTTCTGAGGGATTATATTGCTCTTGCATCACTCTATTCCGGCCAATGCCGCCCATTGTTTGATCTAGCGCTAAAAAGCGCGAGTAAGATCTGCATAGAATAAACTAGAAGTGATGCATTAAAAAGGTTCAGATGAAGGAGTATTTACTATGAGTGGACGAAGTTCAGCGTTATTAGCACTATATAAGACGCTTTTTGAGCAAGTTAAGAAACAATATGATGAAGATAACTCATTGACGGCAAAGAGCCTTTTTGCTTCTGTGACCCAGTGTAAAGATTATTTGCAATTAAAGTCAGCCGCCGATGCCGAGGAGCTTGCTTTAGCAGAAGATTTTTTAAAGCGTGACATCGCCAGCTACATAAAAGAGGAAAATGCCGATAACCTCAGTTTTAGCCCAACTGTCATTGGTATTGAAAACACCTTATGGCACTGGCTGGGTGAAATTACTGATCGCAGCCAAGTAGAGTGGCATGAAATTGCCCAAGACTTTAAGCATCAGGGTTTTTATATGTCAGGGGAGGTGATTAACCAAGGTAAAGTGATTTGTACTGAGTGTAATCATGAAATGAAAATTGAATTCCCCAGTATTATTCCAGATTGCCCACAATGCGATAATGAAATGTTCACTCGAGAAGCGCTAACGCCTTAAAGCGCTGCCTATTTCAAACAATAGCACGATTTTAGAGATTGTTTGAGACAGCAACTATGCTAGCTGACTTAAGTGGCATAGTGCTTTACGTCTTATGTTTATGTAATAGTGTTTTACGTCTTATGTTTATGCAATAGTGTTTTATGGTCAATTTTTTATCGATTAACTGAGTTTAAAGCGCATATTTAGCAACCCGAGGTGCTAACTTGGTATGTTGGCGGGTTAGCTTCACTACTGGCCTGGGTGTACAAAAAATAGCAGTTGTCATCACGCACTTCACCATCGTCATTGAGATCATATCCAATATAGGTTTCAGGTGCACCTCGATATTGGATTTCCCAATCGTCCATCGACACAATCCATTTTTCGATATCAGTATTATCAAGATAACCGTTTATTAAACGGGTATTGAAACTGCCATCGCCTTCTAAATCGATATCGGTTAAATCATCACGACCTGGAACACTTCGGGTAGAAATACTGGGCATTTGCGTGCGTGCATAAACGAGGGTATTAGCTGCTTTAACGCTGCTCTGTAATTGTGATAATGCGTTAATTCGGGCTTCAGTGGCAAAGTTGATAAACTTTGGCGCAGCAATAATGGCAATGACGGCCAAAATGATAATGACCACCACTAACTCAATTAATGTAAATCCATTTGGATTGAATATATTTGGCTTAACTGGCAATGCTTGCTGCAATCATGGCCTCCTTGCTATTTTTTTCTGCCTTTGTTTAATAATAGTTGATATATAAAACTAAATAAAATTATCAAGCTACATAATATGAGTAACGGTGTTTGGCCTATTCGCTTAAACCAAGTTTCACCGTCATATAAGGCAACGTCAGCCACTAATACTCCAGATTTGAACTGTGGCAGTTGGTGAGTAATACGGCCTTTAATATCGACCACAGCGGTAACACCGTTGTTGGTGGCTCTGACTAAGGGGCGCCCCAACTCAATTGCGCGCATTTGGGCTATTTCCATGTGTTGCAGTGGCCCGATAGAGTCACCAAACCAGGCATCATTAGACACTGTGAGTAAAAAATCAGTGTCTTTATTCACATTGGCGCGTAATTGCTCAGGAAAGACGATTTCGTAGCATAAAGCCGGTGCCACTTGATAGCCTAAAGCATTAAGGTTTTTTTGCTCATAGGTGCCACGTGCAAAAGATGACATGGGTAAATTAAAAAACGGGGCTATTGGGCGTAAAAGGCTTTCAAAAGGGACAAACTCACCTATTGGTAATAGATGATGTTTCTTGTAATCATTAATGCCACTTCCAACGTAATCGCCCTCAGTCTGCTGAGGATGATAGGCATTGCCCAATACAATTAATGAGTTATAAAAGTCATTTTGTTGCATGCTAATAATACCGGTAATGATGGCGCTATTATTTAAATTAGCCACCTTGTCGGTATTATGTAAAAAGTCTGCCACCATAGCTTCAGGCGCTGGAATCGCGGCTTCAGGCCAAATGATGATATCAGCATCAAAATTAGGCCGACTTAAATCCATATACTTGAGTAAAGTTGGCCATAGTGCGTCAGGCTCCCACTTCATACTTTGCTCAATATTGCCTTGTACTAAAGCCACTTTAACCGTTTCATTTCGTGGGCTTATGTCGGAGATGTGCGGCGCAAGGTAAGTGCTGATAAATATCAAAGAGAATATGATGATAACACTGGCAAAACGTTGATATAACACCAGTGCGATACTGCCACAAACCAGTGCGATAACATAACTTAAGCCTAATGCGCCAATTATACTGCCAAGCTCTGACAATGGCCCTTGGGTTTGACTGTAGCCTGCCCATAACCAAGGGAAACCTGTGAGAACCCAACCGCGCATCCACTCGGTAAATACCCACAGTGCGGGGAATAACCCTAAGTAACGAAAATAAACTTGCCAGCCTTGAGTTTGCTGATATTGGGACAGTTTCGCAGTGAGATAACCTGCTAGCGCTGGAAATAAGGCCAGATAAAGCGCCAATATTGCCATTAATGCCATTGATACTATTAGCGGTAAACCACCAAAGGTATCAATGCTGACATGTACCCAACTAATGCCAAATGCAAAACAGCCAAAGCCGAAGCTTAACCAATGAAAGAAGTTTTCTTTCGGGGTTAGGCTGCGACTTTGCCATAAAACAAACAGCATTGCTGCGGGGTAAAAAGCCCAAATAGCGTAGGGGGCAAAAGCAAGTGTGGTTGAAGCACCTGCAACAAATGCAGTCACCATTTTAATCACTGATGACTTGGAAAGTTTATTTTTTAGCACAGAGTTAGTCGTCGAGTTCTTCTAGCAGTTTTTGATCGGGTAACTTCACACTAAGTTGAATTAAACGTCTGGTGTCAGCATTGGTGACTTTAAACTCGATATTATCGATAACGACAGTTTCATTTCGCTCTGGTAAGTGACCAAATGCGTGTGAAACTAAGCCGCCTACGGTATCAAATTCTTCGTCGCTAAATTGGGTGCCACAAGCGTCATTAAATTCATCAATCGGTGTACGTGCTTTAATCATAAACACGGTGTTACTGATCTTTTTGATTTCGGTATCTTCTACTGAACTATGATCGAACTCGTCTTCGATTTCACCGACGATTTCTTCTAAGATATCTTCAATCGTCACTAGGCCGGATACACCGCCATATTCATCGACCACGATGGCCATATGATATCGCTGGGAGCGGAATTCTTTTAGCAGTACATCAACGCGTTTGCTTTCAGGCACAACAACCGCAGGCCTGATGACTTGATGCAATGAGAAAGGTTGAGCTGATTGTTTGAAACCATATTTAAGTAAATCTTTTGCAAGCAAAATACCTTCAATATGATCTTTATCCTCGTTGACCACAGGAAAACGGGAGTGTGCAGACTCAATGACTGTTTCTAGTAGCTCTTCAACAGTGCTATCGATTTGCAATGTGACTATTTGGCTTCGAGGGATCATGATGTCGCGTACCCGCAACCCTGATACTTCTAATACGCCATTCATCATTTCGCGGGTGTCTTCAGTAATTAAAGAGCGCTCTTCTGCGCCAGCAATTACATCAACTAAGTCTTCGCGATTTTGAGGTTCGCCCTGAAACATCTGACTAATTTTGCCAATCCAGTTCTTCTTACGGGCGTTGGTACTCGGTGGGATGTCGTCACTCATAATATTTTACTAAATCAAAATCAGCATGTTATATGCAGTCGTCTGATTTATTTACGCTTCCTTATATGGATTTGAAAAACCTAAGCCTTCAATGAGTTGAGTCTCTAATGACTCCATTTCTTCAGCTTCATTATCGATAATATGGTCATAGCCTAGTAAATGCAAGCAGCCGTGAATAACCATATGGGCCCAATGTGCGACAAGGGGCTTATTTTGTTGATTTGCTTCAAGTTCTACCACCTCAGCACTAATGATGAGATCGCCTAATAGCGGTAACTCAATCCCTGGAGGCGCTTCAAAGGGGAAAGACAATACATTAGTCGGCTTGTCTTTACCACGGTAAGTATTATTAAGTTGCTGGCTTTCAGTATTTTCAACAATTCTGATGGTCAGTTCAGCTTGCGCCATAGTGTTACCAAGGGCTGTCGCTACCCATAGCTCAAATTCACTTCGGCTGGGGAGCTTACTGCTGTCAGTAACGGCAATTTGCAGATCTAAATCAAGTTTAAGACTCATTATTTATTGCTCCGTCTTTACTGATCTCGTTGGCGTTAACGTCCACATTGGCCATTTGTTCATTAAAGGCCGTTTGACGTTGTTTATACTGGCGCTCTTTTTCAGCTTTTTGTGCTAGCTCTTTTGAATCAAAGGCTTCATAAGCTTCGACAATTCTTGCCACAATCGGGTGACGCACCACATCTTGAGACATAAAGAAGTTGAAGCTGATTTCATCGACCTCACTCAATACTTCAATGGCTTGGCGAAGCCCTGATTTTTGACTGCGAGGCAAATCTATCTGGGTAATATCACCGGTGATCACCGCTTTCGAGTTAAAGCCGATACGGGTTAAGAACATTTTCATTTGCTCAACGGTAGTATTTTGGCTTTCATCCAATATAACAAACGCATCATTTAGGGTTCGACCACGCATATAGGCTAAAGGCGCGACTTCAATAATATTACGTTCAAGTAGCTTTTCAACTTTCTCAAAGCCCATCATTTCAAATAAGGCATCATAAAGCGGGCGTAAATAGGGATCGACTTTCTGACTTAAATCCCCTGGTAAAAAACCTAATTTTTCGCCAGCCTCAACAGCTGGGCGGGTAAGGAGTATTCGTCTTACTTCTTGTCTTTCAAGGGCATCAACAGCTGCGGCAACTGCTAAAAAGGTTTTACCGGTACCGGCAGGTCCCACACCAAAGGTAATGTCGTGTTTGGCCATATTCGCCACATACACAGACTGGTTTGGATTGCGAGGTTTGATGATGCCGCGTTTAGTTTTGATATGCAGGGTGTCATCTTCAGCCGATGATTCAGCTTCGAGGTTAATGACCTCCTGAATGGCTAAATGCACTCGCTCTGGCTCTAAATCTGGGGTGCTACCTTTAACAGTTTGGGTTTCAATGTATAGCTGTTTCAGTAAATTATTAGCATTAAAGGCATGTCTTGGCAGGCCAACGATTTTGAAATGATTATTCTTATGGATAATCTCAACACCTAAACGACGTTCAAGCTGTTTAATGTTGTCATCATATGGACCACATAATGAGGCAATTCTTCGAGTTTCAGCAGGCTCGAGGTATAAATTCATGGTAGTAACTTTAGTGGACAAAAATAATGCTCCAAAAGAAAAAGAATGCGAATAGATATAAAAGTTAAAATACCACGGTATTAACTGAAAAGCACAATAAAGGCGGCTCGAGGCCGCCTTTATTAAATAATGATAAACCCGTTTTATGGCTAAATTAGCTGCCTGGGGTAAATTGGCTTACACCAATATCATCATCAGTTTTGTGTTTGGCTACGATATCTGACGGACGTAAACTTCGACGTAAATCCATCTCGTCTTCGCCACGAATAAATACGCCGCGCAGCGAGTTTGTATATACATCAACAATTTCAACATCCACAAAACCGCCAATACACTTAGGATCAGCTTCAAAGTTCACTACGCGGTTATTTTCAGTACGGCCGCGAAGCTCCATAGGGTTCTTAACTGAAGGGCCTTCAACTAAAATACGTTGAACAGTGCCTAACATTTGGCGGCTGTAGCGCATGGCTTGTTGGGTAATACGGTCTTGTAAAATCGCTAAGCGCTTTTTCTTTTCTTCCATGGTGACATCATCTGGCAAATCAGCCGCTGGTGTTCCTGGACGGGCGCTGTAGATAAAGCTAAAGCTGTGGTCAAAACTGACATCTTCAATCAACTTCATGGTGTCTTCAAATTCAGCATTTGACTCACCAGGGAAGCCGACAATGAAGTCGGAACTGATTTGGATATCAGGGCGCGCTTTACGTAAACGACGAATAATTGATTTATATTCAATTGCCATATGACCACGTTTCATATTAGTTAGAATGCGGTCTGATCCCGATTGCACTGGTAAATGTAAGAAACTCACCACTTCAGGGGTGTCTTCATAAACATCGATAATGTCTTGTGAAAACTCAATGGGGTTACTCGTTGTGTAACGCACACGGTCGATACCATCAATTGATGCCACTAGACGCAATAACTCTGCGAAGGTGCAAATATCATCATCATGGGTAGCACCGCGAAACGCATTCACGTTTTGACCAAGCAGGTTTACTTCACGTACACCTTGTTCAGCAAGTTGTGCGATTTCTAAAATGACATCATCAACCGGGCGGCTAACTTCTTCACCGCGGGTGTACGGCACTACGCAGAATGAACAGTATTTACTGCAGCCTTCCATAATAGACACAAACGCCGATGGACCGTCAGCGCGAGGCTCTGGTAGGCGATCGAATTTTTCAATTTCAGGAAAGCTCACATCAATAACTGCTTTATCGCCATTATTAATTTGGGTGATCATCTCAGGTAAGCGATGTAAGGTTTGTGGGCCAAAAATAATATCAACGCACTGAGCACGTTCTTTAATGGCTTTACCTTCTTGTGAGGCAACACAACCACCTACACCGATAATTAGATTAGGTTTTTTGTCTTTGAGGGTTTTCCAGCGACCAAGCTGATGAAACACTTTTTCCTGCGCTTTTTCGCGAATTGAACATGTGTTTAGTAGCAGTACGTCTGCTTCTTCAGCATCCTCAGTCAAGGTATAACCTTGATAATCGTCCAGCAAGTCAGCCATTTTTGATGAATCATATTCATTCATCTGACAGCCCCAGGTCTTTATGTGTAGTTTTTTACTCATCAGTTACGCCGTTCTATTACCACAGAAAAATAGCCGAGTATTTTAACTGCACAAAGGCTCGCTGGCTAGCCTTTGTGCACACTTAAGCGGCATTATTCTGAAATGACTAATACCCCTATATTTTCAGGGTGTTTATCTATTTGGGCTAACTCATTTGATTGATTGGTAAAATAGCCAAATTGTTTCGCCATTGTGACGTTATCTTGTCTTGCTTGAACAATTATTTTTTGCGCTAGCTCTCTATTAAACTGCGTAAGCATTTCCGTGGTTTGTTGATATAAGGCATAATCGAAGGATGAACGGTGAATAACCGTAATGGTTTCCATCGGTTGTACTTCGGCTTGTGCTGTCATTGGCATAATGGCTGCGCCAGCAACAAGCCCTGCAAGTAGCGGCATAGTATAGAGTGACTTAGTAAACTTTTTTACATAACTCATTAACGTATTACGGCTGCTTGTTAGTGATTTAAGGGTTCCATTATTAGATTGTACATAGGTGCTTTGACTGAACATACTATCCTCTCTTACCTTGACATTTAAGGGGTTGGTTGCAAGGCATGTCATACTAGACAGTCTCAGTATAAGGTAAGGTTTGGTGGTCAAAGTTTAATCAGTGTAAGCAAGTGTTGCTCAAACTCAAGATAGCAACATATCGACACAATCGAGGCGTTACAGACATCTTTGTACATAGTTTAAGTGACGCTTATTGGCATAATAATCGTCACAGTCAATGTTGTTTCAGTATTACAGTTTTTTTAAAGGTAAATAGACAATGCATCAAGCATCGAATGTAGTTGAACATGATGTCGTCATCGTTGGCGGTGGTATGGTGGGCGCAGCTGTAGCTGTAGGATTAGGTCAGCTTGGCTTAAATGTTGCCATGGTTGAAGCATTCGCGCCTAAAGCCTATTTACCTGAGCAGCCGTTAGATTTGCGCGTATCAGCTATTAGTGTGGCCTCTGAGCAATTACTCGAACGCTTGGGCGTAATGGAGCAATTACGCACTATGCGTCATGTGGCCTATAAAGGTTTAGAAACCTGGGAGCTCGATGATTGCATTACTCGTTTTCATGCTGATCAGATCGATGAATCACATCTGGGCTATTTTTTTGAGAACCGCTTAATTCAACTGAGTCTGTGGCAGCAAATTGAAAAGATGGACAATGTGCATTGTTATTGCCCTGATAGCGTTGCTAAGTTCGAGCGTATTGAAATGAGCAATAGTGACGTAAAATCATTGTCTCAAGGAATGAAAGCGACCCTTAAAAGTGGCGTTGAATTACATGCATCATTATTAGTTGGCGCAGATGGGGCTAACTCACAAGTAAGACAATGGGCCGGTATTGGTATTACTGGCTGGGATTATGCTCAGTCAGCCATGCTCATTAATGTTGAAACTGACACCGCGCAGCAAGACATAACTTGGCAACAGTTTACCCCTCAAGGGCCACGCTCATTACTGCCATTACCGGGTAATAACGCCTCATTAGTATGGTATGACAGTAATAGTCGCATTAAGCAGCTTATGCAGCTCAATCATAAACAACTGGCTGAGCAAATTAAGCTTAACTTTCCATCAAGGCTTGATGAGAACTTTACCGTTATAGCTAGAGGCAGTTTCCCGCTCACAAGACGTCATGCCCAAGATTATTGCCAAGATAATATTGTGATTTTAGGTGATGCAGCCCATACCATTAACCCGCTTGCAGGGCAGGGCGTCAATATTGGTTTTAAAGATGTCGATGTATTGATTGCAACCATTGCCGATGCAGTAGGCAATGATAAACCTTGGTGGACAGCATCTTGTTTAAAGCAGTATCAATGCAAACGTTATAGCGATAATTTATTGATGATGTCAGCAATGGATGCATTCTATGCAGGCTTTAGTAATGATTTATTACCAATAAAACTGTTAAGAAATGGGTTGTTGAAACTGGCAAACTACGATAATCCGATCAAACAGAAAGTGCTTAAATACGCATTGGGTTTAGCGTAACTTATTCTATTTAATCAGCAATCACGCCTTCCCCCACCACGCAATTTCTAATGGCGGTTAACTATATTCACTGTGAACTTTTTCACAGTGAGGTTATCCCCATTCTGTCTAATTATCACAGTGTATTTGTTGAGTTCAGTTTTGAGTGTTAAAATGCCGCGCTTTAGCGCCTTCAAATCACAAAATCTTAGTCTATAACTATTAAGATGGATAAATGATATTGAAGATAACGCAGTCATTTAACCACTGAAATTGAGTGCTAATGAGTCAAATAAAACTAATTGTCGGCCTTGCTAACCCAGGTGCAGAATACGCCCACACTCGTCATAATGCGGGTGCATGGTATGTACAAGAGTTAGCGCGTTTATGTGGCGCCACCTTAGCGCCAGACAGTAAATATTTTGGCTTAACCGCCAGAGTCACTATTGATGGTAAAGATGTGCGTCTACTTATACCTACTACGTTTATGAATTTAAGCGGTAAGTCAGTGGGCGCATTAGCGAACTTTTTTCGTATTTTACCTGAAGAGATATTAGTGGCCCATGATGAGCTTGATATGGAGCCGGGCGTTGCCAAGTTTAAATTGGGCGGTGGTCATGGTGGTCATAACGGCTTAAAAGATATTATTGCTAAGCTTGCCAATGAAAAAGGCTTTTACCGATTACGTATTGGTATTGGTCACCCTGGAGATAAAAACCGCGTCAGTGGTTATGTCTTAGGTAAAGCGCCAGCGAGCGATCAAGAAAAGATGGACGCAGCAATAGATGAAGCGGTGCGTTCAACTGAAATATTGTTTAAACAAGACATGGCGAAAGCGATGCACCGATTACACACATTCAAAGCGCTCTAATTAGCCGCGCTTTGATTATTGATTTGACACAACTTACCACTTCCTAGGTGAGTTTAATTATATAAAGGTAAAAATATGGGTTTTAAATGCGGCATTGTGGGTTTGCCAAATGTTGGTAAGTCAACACTATTTAATGCGTTAACTAAAGCAGGAATCGAAGCTGCTAACTTCCCGTTTTGTACCATTGAGCCAAATACGGGTGTGGTTCCAGTACCTGATCCACGTTTAGATGCATTAGCAGCGATTGTTAATCCAGAACGTATTTTACCGACTACAATGGAATTTGTGGATATTGCAGGTTTAGTTGCTGGCGCATCAAAAGGTGAAGGTTTAGGTAACAAGTTCCTAGCTAACATTCGTGAAACGGATGCCATTGGTCACGTTGTACGTTGTTTTGAAGATGACAACATCGTTCATGTTGCTAACAAGGTTGACCCTGCAGGCGATATTGATGTTATCAACACTGAACTTGCGTTAGCGGATTTAGACAGCTTAGAGCGTGCTATCTTCCGTCAGCAAAAGCGCGCTAAAGGCGGCGACAAAGATGCTAAGTTTGAAGTAGAAGTACTTGAAAAAATGCGTCCAACTTTAGATGAAGGCCAAATGCTGCGTTCATTAGAGTTAAGCAAAGAAGAAATGGCTGCAATTGCCTACCTTAACTTCTTAACCCTAAAGCCAACCATGTACATTGCTAACGTATCTGAAGATGGATTTGAGAATAATCCACATTTAGATGCTGTTAAAGCCATTGCCGCGACAGAAAACGCCGTGGTGGTTGCAGTATGTGCCGCTATTGAGTCTGAGCTTGCTGAGATGGACGCTGAAGAGCGTGATGAGTTTATGGCAGACCTTGGTCTTGATGAGCCAGGGCTTGATCGCGTTATTCGTGGTGGTTATGAATTATTGGACTTACAGACTTACTTTACTGCAGGTGTAAAAGAAGTAAGAGCATGGACTGTGCCAGTAGGCGCCAGTGCGCCACAAGCTGCTGGTGTGATCCACACCGACTTTGAGCGTGGCTTTATTCGCGCCCAAGTAATGGCCTATGATGACTTTATCGAGTTTAATGGTGAAGCAGGTGCTAAAGAAGCAGGTAAGTTACGCGTAGAAGGTAAAGCTTATATCGTTAAAGATGGCGATGTAATGCATTTCTTATTCAACGTATAAATAGTATTTGTAGACTTTAATTAGTCAAACAAGCGGTCGAGGTTAACTTTTTTGGTCAAATATGCCGATTTGCTACGCAGTTTGGTGAACTTATAGCCGAACAGTGCCAATTGATGAAAATAGCTAAAAAAAGCAGTTGACCTCGATACGCTGAATAAGCATAATACGCCCCGTCCTCACGACGAGGGCAACGAAAGATAAAGTGGCAATGTAGCTCAGCTGGTTAGAGCACAGCATTCATAATGCTGGGGTCGCAGGTTCAAGTCCCGCCATTGCTACCATCTTCTCAAGATGTCAAACTAGAGATTCGCTGGTTAGTTAAAGCCGCAAGGTTTTAGAAATATGACTGGCTACCTTCTCAAGGTTAAATGAGCATCGTGTTCTGGATGTTAAACAGAGTCAGTGCGGGAGTGGTGGAATTGGTAGACACGCCAGATTTAGGTTCTGGTGCCGTAAGGTGTGAGAGTTCAAGTCTCTCTTCCCGTACCATTATATAGAAAGGCTGGCATTAGCGGGTTTTTCGAAAAAGCTTTAGATTGGGATATCGCCAAGTGGTAAGGCACCGGGTTTTGATCTCGGCATCCCCAGGTTCGAATCCTGGTATCCCAGCCA
>NZ_JAUORC010000039.1:0-36913 GCF_030547465.1 Shewanella sp. 5_MG-2023 | reverse complement strand
TCAATGATGTTCCCGACATCATCATGACATTTCCCAAATCCCTATGGGTCAGATGTGAAAGAGCGACCTTATGTGCAGATACAACTGCGAGACGCTGCATTCTTTATATAAATCAAAAGGTCCCTGTAAGCTCTGCCAAAACAAATAACATCCATGTTAAACGGCCAGTTCGGCATCCATGCCTCTCGCTCAGAGCGCTTCACACTGTGAAACTTCGCCATGTTTTGGTCAAATTTGTTCCAGACAAATAATGACATTCCCACCATCCTTGGCGGTCAGAAGCTCGCTGCTGCATCTACACCGGGATTATTATCTCTTCGATTTGACTTTATTAGTGGGAATAAAAAGGCTAAAAAGCAGAAAATCTATTTGCCTCCGACTCAATTTGAATTGAGGACTTTGAAGAAAATAGCGTGAGATTGGCATGGATGCCAATATAGCCTCAGTTAAGCCATGGATGGCGCATCTGAGGCGTTAGCATTTTCAAATATGACCGAAGAACACTACAAGCGAAGTCAAAAGCTGGATCAATCCCCGTTGAAAACATGCGATTTTCAGCATTTTTCGTTGGGGCCTGAGGGTTTGTTAAAGGCTTATTTTGTAAAATGTGAGCGCTTTCCCCCTTGACTCTGCTCTTTGCAAAAGAAGGGGCGAAGCGCCACGACGTTAATCCAAACAAAGTTTGGAAAGACTTAAAGAAAACTTGCGATTTATAACTCGTATAAGTGAAGCACCACGACTTTTTTGTTCAAACTGGCAAACTAGATTTGGGTCACTAAATCGTTAGGGAAGTTTGCCGTGGTGAGTTCTGCCAACTTAAACAACTCATGACGTTTCGAACTTTGTTGTCTTAGTTTCAATCTTTATTGTCTAGTTTCAGACTTTAATGTACATCGACAGGAAAATGAATAACACCAAGCGCGCTTAAGCAAATAAGTGCCTTAGTAAGGGTTTATCCGCTGTGTCTCTACTTCACCATACAATGTTGGTAAATGTTCTCCCATTGCAGGTAAGTGAGCTCAATACTCGCTTCACTGTCACAACAGTAAGCGTCACCCTTTGGGCACACCTTTTCAGTGATATCAGCTAATTGCTCAGTAACACAGCCAGATAAGTACTCGTTACTTAATACCATATTGTTAAGTTGTTGCCGCTGCACAAGGGGAATAGCTAATGAATCCTGCGGCGCAATAACGCAATCAGACGACGCTAAAGAGAGTAACGCGGCAGTGATGAGTCCTTTCATATTAACTCCAATATAATTAAATCAATTATACGATAGCCATTGTAGCCACTGCACAGCAAGGTTTTATTCGAATTAGTTGATTATATCCTTTGCGCTAATCGAAAATTACTATAGTGTGGTTATTCAATTGTTTCGTCATTTATATTTTTCTAGATATTTGGCTTAGCTTTAGCTACCCAACTAGGACAAATAATGACGACCCCTGTACGCGTTCGCTATCACACCATTGAAATTGGTGACAACGATATTCACTTATGTACCCTTCGAGATAAACAGCAATTTAGTGACGATAACAACACAGCTAAAGACTTAGGTATTTCTTCGGCGCTATGGCCCATTTTTGGGGTAGTCTGGCCTTCCAGTATGGTACTGGCAAATCACATGCTTGATTATCAAACTCAAGGTAAACGCATTTTAGAGATTGGTTGTGGTATCGGCCTTTCAAGCTTACTGTTAAACCAAAGAGCCGATGATATTACCGCCACCGATTATCACCCTGAGGTTGAAGGTTTTCTATTAAGAAATACCCAACTCAATAACGACAAATCGATAAACTTTGAACGAGTCGATTGGGCTGATGACAACAGTGATTTAGGTCAGTTCGATTTAATCATCGGCAGTGATTTATTGTACGAAGATGAGCATATTGCCTTGCTGGCTTACTTCATTCAAGCCCATGCCAAACGCCAATGTGAAATTGTTATTGTCGATCCCGGTCGTGGCCGAAAAAACAAACTCACCACCAAGATGGATGAATACGGCTTTAGCCATAATCATATCAAACCCATTCACACTGATTATTTAACACAACAATTCAAAGGCCATATTTTGCGCTTTTCAAGAGAGAGCTAGTGCAGTTAAATTTCGCTTAGCAGTCTAGTATATACTCATAAAAAAATCACGCTCTGCTCTGTAATGGCTTGCTGGGTAAAGCCCAGCTTTAAAAGTAATTTAGCTGATGCTTGGTTACTTTTGTCTACCCCAGCGATTAATTTACGCCATTGAAGTTGATCCCGGGAAAATTCAATCACTCCTGTGAGTAACTCGCTTCCATAGCCTTATTTCCAATAATGCTCACCCAGTAAATAACCGATATGGGCTGTTTCTTCATCAGCAAGATACATAAAGACTAATCCCATCATTAAGCCTGTATCAGTCGCATCAACCCGACATAAACGGCTTTGTGCTAGCATTTCATCAAGCCAGTACTCGGCGGCTGGTAGTGAGTTTAGCTGCTGAAAATTAGCAGGAAGATGATTAACCACTGCAGGTGTCAACAACGCCATAAGCTGTATCAAGAGTGCGGATGACTGCGATGTTAACTCTGATGCAGACTCTGACGATGTCATATCAGAAGATATTTCCCTTATTAGCAGCCTCGCTGTTTGCAAATTTATCTTCACCTGATGGCTCCTATTTATGGCCATTAACAAAGCAAACCCCATTAATAATACGGAGTAACTGCAGGCTATCTTATCATTTAGCGCTATTAAAATTTGCTTTGGTTAGTACCAAAGTGACATCTAGCCATCATTAAGCTGCAATAATATGGCATTAACTCAGCCAATCACTACCATCCTCAGCCTAAGTAAGGTATAACGGCGCCATGAAAACTCCTAAACGTATACAACCACTGGTTGATGATGGCCTTATTGACGAAGTCGTAAGCCAATTAATGAGCGGTAAAGAAGCCACCGTTTATATGGTTCGCTGTGGAAATGAAATCCGCTGCGCCAAAGTGTATAAAGAAGCCATTAAACGGAGCTTCAAAAAAGCAGCGCAATATCAAGAAGGTAGAAAAAGTCGCAATAGCCGTCGCAGCCGTGCAATGGAAAAAGGTTCCAGCTACGGCCGTGAGCAGCAAGAAAATGCCTGGCAAAATGCCGAAGTAGATGCCTTGTATAAATGTGCTGACGCCAATATTCGAGTGCCTGTCCCCTATGGCTGCTTTGAAGGTGTGCTGATAATGGAACTGATCACTGATGGTCAAGGTGATGTGGCCCCGCGTTTAAATGATATTGTGTTAAGCGCAGAACAAGCGTTACAAGATCACGCCACCATGATGGGGTATGTCACTCGTATGTTGTGTGCCGGCATCGTCCATGGTGACTTATCGGAATTTAACGTACTGCAAGATGACCATGGACCTGTGATTATCGATCTGCCCCAAGCCGTCGATGCTTCAGCCAATAATAATGCCAAGGTCATGCTAGAACGTGACGTTAACAATATGACCCGCTATTACTCGCAGTTTGCACCTGAGCTTGCTTTAACAAAGTATGCCAAGGAAATGTGGAGCTTATATGAGAAAGGCGACTTACTGCCTGATACCAAGCTTAGCGGTGAATTTGAAGAGGATACCAGCGCTGCTGATGTCAATTCAGTGCTAGAAGAAATTCAAGCAGCCTTTGAAGAAGAACTAGAGCGCCGCGAACGCATTAGTGAGCCTGAAGAGCTTTAACGCCCTCACACTTAATTTCGACTGTAAATAAAAACGGCGCTGATAGCGCCGTTTTAATACTCAAGAGTTAACTCATCGACCTAGTGGTCGTTTTTACCCCACAGCCATGCTGCACCACGCACCCCAGATGATGCGCCATATTCGTTTTTAACCACTAAGGTGTCGCACTCGCGGCCAACCACATACTTAGGTAATACTTTTGGCAATTCAGTGTATATCGCATCAATATTAGATACGCCGCCACCTAATACAATCACATCAGGGTCGAGCATATTAATCAGGTGTGCCAATGAGCGTGCTAAACGATCGATAAAGCGCACAAATGCTTGGGTCGCTAACGGATGACCATCGGCCATCATTTGCGAAATTTGAATGCCACTGTCAGCTTCACCACCAGCACGGCGGAAATCACGAACAAAGCCAGTGCCTGAAATAAAGGTCTCGATGCAATCTTTGTTGCCACAAAAACACGATGTAGAATTAAATTCGTCCGAAGTCATCCACGGCAAAGGATTATGACCCCATTCACCACCAATGCCATTACCGCCGCCATGAACTTTACCATTTATCGCTAAACCGCCACCGCAGCCTGTACCAATAATCACCCCAAAGACCACATCTTTGCCTGCGGCTGCGCCATCAACAGCTTCAGATACCGCAAAACAGTTAGCATCGTTTGCTACCCGCACTTCTCTATCAAGACGAGCGCTTAAATCTTTATCAAGTGGATGACCATTAATCCAAGTTGAATTCGAATTTTTAACCAAACCCGTTAACGGTGATACCACCCCTGGGATCCCCACACCCACACTGCCAGTTTGCTGAGTTTCGGCTTCAGCATCATTAACTAAGCCTACTATGGCATCAAGGGTTTCAGGGTAGTTTTTAGGTGTTGGAATACGTTTACGAAATAGCTCTGAACTATCTTCGGCTAGCGCCACCACTTCAATCTTTGTCCCGCCAAGGTCAATACCCATGCGCATCATAGTAACTCTCTCCATATCGTTAGAATCTGTTATTCACCAAAATGAGTGTGCCGCAATAGCTATTATTGAGCTGATAAAAGGCTAACGGTTTCAAGTTAGACACTTTTGCAATTACTCGTTTATATAGCTACCTTGCAAACCATGCTGGTGACGCCGCAATAAAATACGGATTTAAAATATTTTCTTTTTGGTTGTAATCAAGGGACGTTAATTCAGGATAACGCACTACCTGACCACCAGCGCCTTCAACGACAGCTTGCGCTGCAGCGGTATCCCACTCACTGGTTAGCCCCAGTCTTGGATACACATCAGCAATGCCTTCTGCCACCATACAAAACTTTAATGAGCTACCAACACTTTGCATTTGGTGCTCGCCCACATCCTTAAGGAACTCTTCAAGCCCAGGGCTGATATGGGAGCGACTGCCCACCACCACAGGTACAGGGCTGACTGTTTGTTGGCTAATATCTAACTGTTGCTGCTGCCCTTGATACTCAAGCCATGCGCCTTGACCCACAATGGCAGAATAACATTTGTGTAATACCGGCGCGTATACCACTCCTACCATAGCGCGGCCTTGATGAACTAAGGCAATATTGACGGTAAACTCACCGTTGCGCTTAATAAACTCTTTGGTGCCATCTAGTGGGTCAATTAACCAATAAGTTTGCCATTCTTTACGTTCTGACCAAGGGATATCAGCGGCTTCTTCGCTCATGATCTTAATGCCAGCAAATTGCTGAGCTAATGCGTTAACAATCACATTATGACTGGCAATATCCGCAGCGGTCACTGGGCTATCATCTTGTTTTTGCGTTACTTGCAAGTCGGTGTCTGAATACACTTGCATAATTGCATCACCAGCCAATTTGGCAATCTCAACCACTTTAGTGAGATGCTGCTGGGTAAACAGCGGTTTCGTAAATGGCTGCTGCGCATCATCTTGCTCTGAAAAACTAAATACCTTCAAGGTTCATCCTTATGAATACGTTAACCTGTGGTTAACTCAAATCACTTAGCGCTATTATGCCAGTTGCTCGCAAGATGATTTATAACTATTTAGTTTGTCTTAGAAATAACAATGTTAGTTAACTTTTCACTAGCATAAATATCAAGGTAGCTCTGCCACGCCTCTGAGTTAATTTTTGCTACTAATATGCAACATCGTTTACAGATAGTAAGCCAAGTGCCCCTTGCATAAAAGGCACAATGGCTTAGCTGCATTCGTATTCAAACTGATTTAAAACAATGTTATTTAGTTAGCTGCACATTATCTACTTGCATAACCACCCCATTTTGATTGCCCCAAGCCGGAAAAATCACTAATGGGGTATCAACTTGGGTTAAATCTAAACTTGAGCCAGCATGGCTAACAAGGTCTGCAAGCGCTAACTTATAATGGGTCCAAGTGGCAATATCGGGCGTAGTAATGGCAAAGTCACCAGAGCTACAGGGATGGCCACAATCGACCTTGATATTAAAGTCGCGCTGGCTTCGAGGATCTGTCAGCACATTGACATCAAACTCAACAAAACTAAATTGGCTAACATCTTGACCTAATCCGGTGCTTTGGTAATAAACCACGGCTTCATCGGTATTAAAACTAAATTGAGTTACAGCGCCATAATCACCACCAGCATCAACTTGAGCGATATCGACTGAACCATTAGCGGCGTAATGTCCTATGCTATATGGCGGTTTTACTTCATTGTCATAAATAACCAACTCATCCACTTCAACTACTTGATATTCATAGCGCACATTATCAATTTGCAGGCTGATGTTACCTAATGCTTCAATCACAAACGGATTCACTACCGCAGCTAAGTCAGCCACGCTACCTGGCGAAAACCGATTGCCATTGGCGACTAATTCTGCGATAGATATTTTTACTTCAGTCCAAGTATTAAGCTCTGGCAGAGTGACGTTAATATCACTGACATTAGGCCAACCACTGTCAATTTTAACCAGCAGCTCGACATTATCGTCGATAGATAACAGGTTAATATCAAAGACTAAATAGCCATTATTGGCCCAGTGAGACAAATCGGCTGTGGGAGGGTAAGAGAAATAAGCATTACCCGTCGCGCCCACTTTATCCATTTGCAGCACCTCACCGCGACCTTCTACTGTCAGCGTCTGCAAGGTAATACTGCCATCGGGGTTATAGCTATCAAGCGCTAACCCTTGGGCTAGTGCATCGTCAAACATGATAAATTCTGGTCCTGCGCCAATGTCAGTGCTGGGGGTCGTGATCGCTGGTGGCTGATGGCCTTCTACCACTGCTGCGGCCTCATCAATAGTGGCACAACCACTGCCTGTTGTTGGCGCGACACTGCATTCATACACGCGCACATAATCCACCTCCATGGTTTGTGGAAATACCGACTCATCCACCCCAGTGTTGTTGACATTACCCGCCCAAGTACCGCCAACGGCAAAATTGAGGATCATGTGAAACGCTTGATTGTAAGGTGCATCTTCAGGGGCTTGTTGTAAAATCCCCTCAGCATCAGTGTATTGACTGTACCAACCCGTTGAGCGCTGAGTGGCAAAATGCACATCATCTACATACCAGCGAATTTCATCTTGCTCCCATTCAAGGGCATAAACATGAAAATCATCGGCAGGATTTGCGCCGTGTGGCAAACTGTACTCTGCGCCAGAATAGACATTGCCAGGCCAAGCTTTACCATAATGCAAAGTGCCATGAACCCGGCTTTCAGGTGTCTGGGACTCATCGCCATTGGTGATCACTTTCAGATTAACCGCTTCCATAATATCGATTTCGCCAGAGCCTGCCCAAGGACCATAAACCCAGTCAGTGGGCAACATCCAAATGGCCGGCCAAGTGCCCTGACCTTGTGGCATTTTGGCTTTAATTTCAAAGCGGCCATATTTCCAATCGCCTTTATGGGTCGAATCTAAACGCGCCGAAGTGTAAGGCTGCTGTTTTGAAGTGTCATTGGCATCGTAATTAGGATCGCCCAATGCTACTGCAGGGCCATTAAAATCTTCCCGCAGAGCGGTAATCACTAACTTACCATCAACCACTTGGCTGTTATCAGCGCGCTGGGTATAACATTGTAATTCTTCGTTGCCGCCGCCATAACAGTTATGGGCTAAATTCCATTTAGTGGCATCAATCTCAGCGCCGTCAAATTCGTCACTCCACACCAATGACCAGCTTGCGTTTTCTTGCCCTGAACCCGTGTCTGAATCAGAGTCTACTGGCGCTTGCTCTGATTCAACTTCAGGCTCAGTTTCAGTCTCATTATCTGAGCCACATCCTATTAGCAGCAGCGCAGTTAAACTCGCCGCGCTAATGACTTTAGCGGATGAAAAAGCCTGGCTTAGAGCCAAATTTAACGGTAATTTTCTATTGAACATTCTTGATTCCCCAATCGCAAAATATCTAAAAAATTCCAGCAAAATGCCCTACAAACTCAATTGTAAGCTCAACGTCATTGGTGGATTAACATGCCCGCTAAGAGGATCTTAGCGGGTTAACTCATTCAGGTTTGATAAATACTTAAACCAGAATGCCTACTGCCGCTAACGATTACTGCTCGTTAGTGGCACATGAAATAGTGGCTTGTTCAGCGCCATTTGGCACTATAACTAAATCACTAAAACTCACTTCTGCTGCGCCTACCGTTGAAAGGTAAAACGGCGTATTGATTTTGCCAAAGTCCAGTTGCTGCTCTTTAAAACATTGCAAATCAACACTGATGGTTTGCCATGTATCAATGGCGACGCTATTAAGCTGCTCGGTAATATCAACATCAGCGCGGCAATCTCTATCGCATGCCATACCCAGTAATAATGGCTGCTCAAGTTTTTTAGCAGTTTTAATCATTACGCTCAGGGCGGCATTGCTATTCGAGTAAGCTCGTAAGTCCCGCGGGAAGTTACTAATTAACCCCACAAAGCCTAATCCTGAGCCGTTAAAGCTAATTAAGCGGGCATCTTCTTGAACTTGCTTATCAAAGGTGCGCAGCGTAACCACATCATTAGACTGAATACTACTACTGACTGTATCCATTGACGTTTCTGTGCCTATCATCAAGCGCCAAGGTGCTTTTACAGCACGTTCAAATAATGGTAATGCTTCAAGCTTATCATCGGTAGCAAAGTTATCTTCAGATAAGGTGTTAGCGACCACATTACTCGGAACCTCAGTGTTGATGTCAGCGCCATAATGCAAGCCATAGCCATAGCCAAATAAAGGCGCGTAGTCTTTATCAAACACATTCACTTTGGTTTGTTGCGGGCGAGTCGGCCAAGAGAAAGACAATTTACCTGCAAAGTTTTCATTAACCTCGCCATTAGCTTGGCTCAATAACACTTGAGCCACCCCGTCACCTTCAGTACCAGGAAGCCAAGCAGCCACAAATGCATCAGATGCATTTAACTCAGCATTGACCCACATAGGACGGCCACTGATAAACACTGCTACCACAGGAATACCTTGGGCTTTAAGCGACTTTAGTAAAGCTAAATCACGTTTATCACCACGCTGATATTCAAGGTTATCAATATCACCATTGCCTTCGGCATAAGGCTCTTCACCAAATACCACAATCGCTACATCGGGCTTATTCGCAGCCTCAAATGCACCATCAACGCTTAACCAAGTTTGACCACCTGCAGCTTTAACCGTTTGCTCAATACCAGCATAAATTGAAGTTGCACCAGGAAAGTCTTCATTTAAGTTATCAGTACCCTGCCAAGTAATACTCCAGCCACCCGATTGCTTACCGATGTTATCTGCAGCATCACCTGCCACTAAGATTTTGGCACTAGGCGAAATAGGTAAAATGTTATTATTGTTTTTCAGCAACACTAACGATTCTCGTACAGCTTGTCTGGCAACGTCGCGATGCTCTTTGGCACCAATTAACTCAGTTTTACCTGAAATAGCACGATTAGCAGGGCTTGGTTTTTCAAATAACCCAGCGCGGATTTTTACCCGTAAAATACGGCGCACCGCATCATCGATACGAGATTGCGCAATCACACCGTTTTTGACTTGGGCAATGGTATTTTCATACAAAGGCTTCCAAGCACTGGTTGGCACCATGTACACATCTAAACCAGCATTGACGGCCTGTGCGCAAGACTCATTGGTGCAACCTGCCACTTGTCCGTGACCATTCCAGTCACCAACCACAAAACCATCAAAGCCCATTTTGTCTTTTAATACATCGTTTAATAGATATTTATCACCGTGAATTTTACTGCCATGCCAGCTATTAAAAGATGCCATCACCGTTTGTGCTCCTGCAGTTAAGCCGCCCACATAACCTTGGGCATGAATATCAAATAATTCCTGCTCAGTCGCTAGGTTATCGCCTTGATCGATACCTTTTTCAGTGCCGCCATCGCCAAGGAAATGCTTTACGGTTGAAATAACATGCTGGTCTGATAAAAAGTCTTCGCCAACGGCGCCCTGCAGGCCTTCAACAATTGAATGAGAGTATGACTTTACGATTTGTGGGTCTTCAGAATAACCTTCATAAGTACGACCCCAGCGGTCATCCCTTACAACGGCCACTGTTGGCGCAAATACCCAATCAATGCCCGTTACCATGACTTCTTTGGCGGTAATGGCAGCTATTTGCTTAATTAACTCAGGATTATTGGCTGCGCCTAAACCGATATTGTGCGGGAATAAAGTCGCGCCAATCACATTGTTATGGCCATGGACTGCATCTGTGCCCCACATAGTAGGTATCGCAATACCATCTACACTGTCATCCATCGAGGCTTGATACATTTTTTCAGCAAGTTCAATCCAGTCTGCTGGCGTTGCATGTTTATCATCATTTGGATAAGCACCGCCGCCATTCAAATATGAGCCAAAACCGTATTTACGCATATCTTCCACAGTAATGTCGCGAATTTCAGGCTGGATCATTTGCGCGACTTTTTGCTCTAAGGTCATGGTCGCCATCAGCTTATCGATACGCGTTTCAAGGACAACATCTTTAGCAAATGGAATAGCAAGTGTTGGCCAAATATCAATATTGGTTGCCGCTGTTGCTTTTGTGATAGAAGCTTGTGCCACAGTTTCCGCTGCGCTAGTAACTTCGCTACTAGACTCTGGCGTTACGGGTTTGACTTCATCTTGACCACACGCACTTAAGCCAACCAACACCGCCAAAACCTGCGCGGGCAGCGTTAATCGCTTAAATGCATTCATTGGGTTTACAGGTTTCATAATCTAGCCTTTTAAATCGTTTTTTGATGTAATTTGTTTATGTAAGTTTTTTGATACAAATCATACAGTTCTAAAATCAAACGCTTTGTGGTCGCGTAGCCTTGCTACCCACTAAGCCGTAATAAGCAATAAATGCATAACAAAGTAACGGCAATGCAAATGCTAATTGAATGCCTAAGCTGTCAGCCATAATGCCCTGCAGTAATGGCACTATCGCGCCGCCGACAATAGCCAGGCACAACACCCCGGAACCTTGGCTGGTATATTGCTTTAAATCTTGTAGCGCTAAACTAAAGATGGTTGGGAACATAATCGAGTTACATAAGCCCACTAATAATAAGGCCCACATCGCCGTGGTGCCTTCTGCAAACATGGCAACAGCGACTAATAGCACGGCACAAGTGGCATTAAAGGCCAGCACTTTGCCGGCTGAGATCTTTTGCATTACCAGTGCGCCAATAAAGCGCCCCACCATTGCGCCGCCAAAATAATAGGCAATGTAGTTAGCCGCTTCAGCTTCAGTAAAGCCGCCAATATCTGGCTGAGTTAAAAAATTAATTAAAAAGCTGCCAATACCCACTTCTGCGCCGACATAAACAAAAATACCCACAGCCCCTAAGACTAAATGAGGATACTTCCAAGCACTGCCGCTACTTGTCCCTGGGGTATTTGTTGGTTTAATCCCTAACACTGGTAATTTTAAAATCATAAAGACAACCGCTAACACACATAAGGCGCCCGCTAACATCAAGTAAGGCACCTGAACGGTGCTGGCATGATGTACTGCTTCAATGGCAGGATCGCTGTTGTGAGTTAAGCTACTTAAAATTAACCAACTGCCAAAAAATGGCGCCACTGTGGTACCAAGAGAATTAAAAGCTTGAGTCATGGTTAAACGTGATGATGCGGTTTCAGCAGGACCTAAAGCGCTGACATAAGGATTGGCTGCAACCTGTAAAATGGTAATGCCTGACGCTAACACAAAAAATGCGCTTAAAAACATCCAGTAAGATGCATAACTTGCTGAAGGGTAGAACATTAAACAACCAACACAAGCAATAGCTAAGCCGGTAACAATCCCTTTTTGATAACCAATTTTTCCCACCAAATGCCCTGCGGGAATTGAGACAATAAAATAGGCGCCGAAGAAACAAAACTGCACCAACATTGCTTGGGTGTAGTTAAGTTCGAACATATCTTTCAGGTAAGGAATAAGAATATCATTGAGGCAAGTTAAAAAGCCCCACATAAAAAATAATGACGTTAATGCCACCAGCGCAAAACGAAAATTTCCTGTTTGATGAACATTGCCAATATCACTATTGATTGGTTCAGCAACCCCATTTGAAGGTGCACTAGCCATAACATTTCCTCATTTATTGTTATTTATTTTGGGTAAATGACTATCAATTAAATTAACATTTTCATTGATAGGCACACCAAAGATTGTGTAAATCAATTATTGACCTTTTGTTAATTAATCACTAACCTCGATGTAAGCGCTTTCATTTTTAACATACCGATAACGAATGTCAACGATTTTTCGCAGTAAAAATCGGATTTTAAACTGCTAAGCACACTGAGACTCGCACTTTTAAGTCACTCTGACCTAAACACGCGAAAAACTTATTAAGCGAATGAAAAATATGAAAATATCTTTACCATCAAATTCAAAAATGCACACAAAAGAGTTCACTTTTGGGGTGGCAACCGCTTCTTTTCAAATTGAAGGCGCCGCCGATACCCGCCTCCCTTGCATATGGGATACCTTCTGTGCAACGGCCGGTAAAATTCGTGATGGTTCAGACGGGAAACACGCTTGTGAGCATGTGGCATTATTCAAAGATGATGTGCAATTAATCGAATCTTTAGGCGTTGATGCCTACCGATTATCAATTTCTTGGCCACGAGTCATTAAGCAAGATGGTAGCCTCAATCAACAAGGTGTCGACTTTTATATCAACTTAATTGATGAGTTAAATAGCCGCGGTATAAAGGTTTACGCCACCTTGTATCATTGGGACTTACCGCAGCATATTGAAGATCAAGGTGGCTGGCTCAATCGTCAAACCGCATACTTATTTGCAGACTACGCAGATAAAATCACCCAAGCTTTAGGTGACAAAGTCTATTCTTACGCCACCTTAAATGAACCTTTTTGCAGTTCATACTTAGGTTATGAAGTGGGTGTTCATGCCCCAGGGCTTGCCAGCAAAGCATTTGGCCGTCAATCAGCCCATCACTTATTACTGGCCCATGGCTTGGCTTTAAAGGTCATTCAACAAAATTGTCCTAATGCATTAAACGGTATCGTGCTTAATTTCACCCCTTGCTATCCATTAACTGACACTGATGCCGATATAAAAGCCGCTCAAACCGCCGATGATTATTTTAACCAGTGGTATATGAAGCCAATAATGGACGGTGAATACCCTGCAATTATTCATGATTTTGATGATGCAGATAAACCTGACATTCAAGCAGGTGACATGGAGATTATTAAGCAGCCACTGGACTTCTTAGGGATTAACTTTTATACCCGCGCAGTTTATAGCACTTGTGATAAAAATGAATTTGTTCAAGTTGATATGAAAGATGCCCCTAAAACCGATATAGGTTGGGAAATCTACCCAAGTGCATTTACTGACTTACTGACTAGTTTAAATAGTACATATACATTACCGCCTGTTTATATCACTGAAAATGGTGCCGCCATGGACGATAAAATTGTTAATAACCAAGTTGATGATTTAGATCGTCTTGAGTATTACCAAGCTCACTTAAACGCTGTAAATGATGCCATTAACCAAGGCGTTAATGTCGTCGGTTATTTCGCTTGGAGTTTAATGGATAACTTTGAATGGGCTGAAGGCTATTTAAAACGTTTTGGAATCGTGTATGTTGATTATCAAACTCAGCAGCGCACCATTAAAAGAAGTGGCTTAGCTTATCGCGACTTTATCAGTCAACGTCAATAAAGATTGTGGGTTAACTTTGCACCACATCTAAGTTAACTAGAACAATATTTAAAGCCGATAACTAAAAACAGCACAACCATAATAATGACCCGGAAGAGGTTCGCATGATTAGCGTTAAAGAAAAAATAGCCTATGGATTAGGTGATACCGCCAGCAATATTGTGTTTCAGACCGTAATGCTATTTTTAACTTTTTTCTATACTGATATTTTTGGCATTTCACCGGCCTTTGTCGGCACCATGTTCCTAGCAGTTAGGGTAATTGATGCGATTACCGATCCTTTGATGGGCGCCTTAACCGACAGAACCAATACCCGCTGGGGTAAGTTTAGGCCTTACTTACTGTGGTTTGCGCTACCCTTTGGATTAATCAGTGTGCTGGCTTTTACGACACCTGATTTAGCTGAAGAAGGCAAAATGATCTATGCCTTCGTCACTTACACTGCGTTAATGATGGTCTACACCGCCATTAACATTCCCTATTGCGCTTTGGGCGGAGTGTTAACTGCCGATCCTAAAGAGCGTGTGTCAGTACAATCTTATCGTTTTGTTTTTGCCATGCTAGGCGGATTAATGGTGTCAGGATTGACGCTACCATTAGTTGAGTTTTTCGGCCAAGGCGATCAAGCCAAAGGTTATCAGCTGACCATTGCCGCCATGAGTTTTCTTGGCGTGATCATGTTCTTACTGTGTTTTGTCGGCACCAAAGAGCGCTTACATCCTCCGCAAGATCAAAATTCGACGTTTAAAGCAGATTTCAAAAACCTATTAAAAAATGACCAATGGCGCGTGCTTTCTGTGGCAGCAATTTGCTTATTATCTGGCATGGTTTTAAAAACCAGTTTAGCGATTTATTACGTCAAGTATTACCTCAACTTACCAGACATGATCACCTGGTTTATTACTTTAGGCATGATTGGAAATATTTTCGGCTGTATTTTGGCGCAACCCCTGGCTAAAAGAGTGTGTAAAGTAAAAGCCTATATCACCATTCAACTCATTGCCGCCATTTTATGCGTCGCCGCGTATTTTGTCTCAAGTGAGCAAGTGGAACTCGCCTTTGCGCTTTATATTCTATGGGGCTTTACCTTTAATATGGGTACCCCGCTACTATGGGCCAAAATGGCTGATGCGGTTGATTATGGCCAATTCAAAACTGGGGTAAGAATTACCGGGATGATTTATTCATCGGTTATTTTCTTCATCAAATTAGGGGTGGCAATTGGCGGTGCTGCTGCGGGTTGGTTACTGGCAATGTATGGCTATCAAGCTGATACTGAGTTAACTGAAACCACTAAACAGGGCATTTTAATTTCATTTACCTTATACCCTGCTATTGGCTCAATTATCGTGGCTGTGGTTATGCGCTGGTACACTCTTGATAATCAGGAAGTTGAAAGAGTGCATTTAGCCATCACTAAATAAATAGCTAAATAAGAAGTAGTTAACTAATTAGCTACTTCGAGATATTGAATATCGTTAACTGCTTCTCGATAATGATGAATACAAATATCAATATAAAATCCGTATTGCTGAAGGTTTAAGGCTTTATTGCCACATAAAATAAAGAATTAAGCACTAAGTGAAGGTTTTTTTAGTGATTATGCTAAATAGTTCATGGTAGGCTAATCGCCGCTTAAATGATTATCTAATACGGAAAGCTTAAATAGGGATATATGGCAACAATATATGATGTATCTGTCTTGGCGGGTGTTTCACTTGCGACTGTGTCGCGAGTGATGAATAACAACACCAAAGTCAGCGACAAGACCAAACAAAAAGTATTAAGCGCAATGGAGCAATTGGGTTATCGACCTAATTCTATCGCGCAGTCATTAGCATCTAACCGCTCAAACAGTATTGGGGTGTTAGTGTCTCAATTAGATGGCCCCTATTACGGCCCTATGATGACCGAAATTGAAACAGCCCTCAGAACGGCCAATAAACACGTTATTATTGCCGCTGGTCATAGTGTCGAATCCCAAGAAAAAGAAGGCGTTGAGTTTTTAATGAGTCGCGGTTGTGATGCGTTAATTCTTGATGTTGAAGCTGTAGACGATGACTACCTTATAAAGCTTTGCCAAGGCCCAACGCCCATTGTATTAATTAACCGCTACATTGAAGAAATCAGTGATGCCTGCGTTTACTTAGATAATGAACTGGGTGGCTATTTAGCCACTAAACACATTCTCAGCCATGGACATAAAGCTATTGCTTATATCTCAGGCCCTAAATTTAAACTCGATGCCAAGGACCGCTTGCGTGGCCATCAACGGGCATTAACAGAATTTGATCTCAAGTTTGATGAGCAATTGTGCTTTGAGGGTGACTTTAAAGAGCACAGTGGCAGTTTGGCGATGGAACACTTACTTAGCGTCAATAAACCCTTTACTGCTGTGGTATGTGCCAATGACCAAATGGCCTCTGGTGCTATTGCTGTTTGTCTTGAACGCGGCATGAAGATCCCCCAAGACTTATCTTTTGTGGGTTACGATAATATTCCTTTCCCGCAATATATCTCCCCGAAGCTCACCACGGTTAATAACCCAATCCACGAAATGGGTAAAATGGCGGCATTTTGGGTATTAAAACATGTTTATAATAATACCAGCGCCAATGTAGAAAATACCTTTACTCCTCAGCTGGTGGTTAGAAACTCTGCGACAGCGCCAATCAAATAGATGATAACTAAAGCACAGCATATTAATTGTTATCAGTGGTGATATAACCACTGATACAACTGGGTTATAACCCTCCTAGTACCCGCACATTCTAATCTTTTAAACCTATAAGTCAGCAATCCTCAATAGTAAGCTCATTAATCGTCAGCCCTATCGCTAATGCTGCCTGCCAAATACCGTTTTTATCGCTGCAATTGCGGCATTTTTTGAGCTTTTTAATTATCAATCTAGATTACTCTTTTTACTCTCTAACAGCCTAATTAACTGATAAAAATCCCCCCTAAAGCCAAGCTAAACACTGTTCACTAAAGCTGCAATTGTACGTTTTTAAGAATCAGCTTCCATTTATGGCAATAAACAGCTCCCCAAGCACATATTTTTACAAATTTATGTAAGCGCTATCACAAAAAATATTTTTATCTAACTATTTTAAAAAAGCAATAGAAACACAATTTACCAGATTAATAACAATAACTTACTGGAAACCCCTAACATTTTCACAAAAAAACACGGTTAATGAGTTGTAATCTTTATGCTAAATAATATTGACGCTGTTAACAAATTGATCTAGTTTTATGTAAGCGCTTACATAGTGTTTTACACAAAGCCTTAACCAAGCGCTAACAAAATGATGAATAAAGAACGTTACGAATTAATCGTAACCCGAATAAAAAATCAGAGAGTAGTAGCCTGAATTCGAAGTCGAGGGGAGACTTAGATGAAACCTAGAACATTTAGAAAAACCAGAATTGCCACTAGCTTGTCGGTAGTACTGAGCGCAAGTACCATGATGCCAGCATTTGCAGCAGATGAAGTTGTTGCCGATGAAAACATCGAAGTACTTAAGGTCACTGGTATCCGTGGTAGCTTAATTAAATCGATGGATTTAAAACGCAGCTCTAACGGTGTTGTTGATGCAATTAACGCAGAAGATATTGGTAAGTTCCCGGACAGTAACTTAGCAGAGTCTTTACAACGTATTACTGGTGTATCAATTGACAGACAAAACGGTGAAGGTAGCCGCGTTTCTGTGCGTGGTTTTGGTCCAGACCAAAACTTAGTGATGCTCAATGGCCGTCAAATGCCTGTGACAACCGGTTCTCGTTCATTTGATTTTGCCAACATTGCCTCAGAAGCCATTAGCGCTGTTGAAGTTGAAAAAACTAGCCAAGCTAAAAACTCAACTGGTGGTATGGGCGCAACAATCAATGTTCTAACTCATCGCCCGTTAAGCTCTCCTGGTTTAAAAGCCAGTTTCGGCGTGAAAGCCGTAGATGATACTTCAACTGATGAAGGCTCTATCACGCCTGAACTTTCTGGTATTTACTCAAATACCTTTGCTGATGGCAAATTCGGTATCTCAATTTCAGCCAGTTATCAAGAACGTGAAAGCGGTAATCAGCAAGCCCAAGTGGGTACCGGCTGGCGTAGCTTCCCTGGTATTGTTGACCAAGATTGGGGTGGCAGCAATGCTGAGTGGGGCGGCGTACCAAAAGATGACAATCAAATTAACCGTCCAGGTGAAGGCGATGTTTACTCGGTACCGCAAACCACAGTCTACCGTTTTGAAGAGCAACAACGTGCCCGTACCAACGGTCAGTTAGTATTGCAGTACGAACCAATCGATTCTCTTCGTGCTACGTTAGATTACACTTACATGCAAAACGACATCGATACTCAATCACATGATGTATCGGCATGGTTTAACTTTGTTCCAACTCAAGAAAGTACTTGGTCTGATGGGCCAGTATCTTCGCCATTAGTTTACTCTGAAATCTATCCTGATGGCGGCGCCGATTTATCTATGGCGGCAGGCGATTATGGTACTCGTGATGAAAGTGGTTCAATTGGCTTTAACTTAGAGTGGGATGCAACTGATAACTTATTCTTATCATTGGATTACCATAGCTCTGTGGCAGAACGCTCACCGAACAATAAAAACGGTAGTAGTAGTAACTTAAGTACTGCAGCGTTTATTCGTACTAGTGCGGCAACTGACTTTACTGGTGATGTACCTGTACTTGCTGTCGGCGGCGGTAATCAAGTTCGCCCAGAAGACATGCGCGTAACTGGTTCGGTATTTGGTAATGCTCGTAATAAATCAGAAATTGACCAATTACAAATTAATGGTACTTACATCTTTGAAGAAGCCGGTAGCATTGACTTTGGTATTGCAGCAACTGACGTAAACAACCTTTCGCAATCCGTAAACGTACAACGTAATGACTGGGGCGGCGTTGGCGCTGAAGGGGACTTTGACCCAGCTTGGTTCCCAGCAGGCAGCGTGCAAGATAAATTTGACGGTTCACAAGGTGACTTCTCAGATTATCAAGGTTCAGCATCTATTGACCCACAAGATGTGATTTTCTTATGGGACTTTGAAGCAGTTCGTGCCCGCGCTGCTGAATTATATGGTTCAACTGCAATTGGTGATTGTGGTAATGGTTTCTGCCCATCAACAGATTACGCCAGCGATACTAACCGCTTTACACAAGAAGAGTCTCAATCAGCTTATATCCAATATAACTACGAAGGCGACATAGGTGACATGCCGTTTGACGTTCACTTTGGTGTCCGTTATGAGCAAACAGATGTTGAATCAAACTCTGCTGTTTCATCATATGATGAAGCAACTTGGATTGCGGAAACTGAGATTGCCCTTGGAAGCAGTGGTTCTGGGAATGACAATCGAGTGACTCAAACCCAAAAAGGTGATTACGATTACTTCTTGCCAAGCTTTAACTTCAATATTGAAGTGGTAGAAGATGTCATGTTACGTGCGGCATACAGTGAAACAATTGGTCGCCCTGATTATACCTCGATTCAAGGTGGTACCACAGTTGGCACCCTTGCAAACCGCGGCGGTGGTAGCGGCTCTACAGGTAACCCAAGCTTATTACCGTTAGAGTCTGAAAATATCGATTTTTCTGCTGAATGGTACTACGCTGATGCAAGTTATGTTTCTGTAGGTTACTTCCGCAAAGATGTAACTAACTTTATTGATAATAGCCCTGTTAACTCAGATATTTACAGTATTCCAGACCCATCAAATGGGGTTTATGTTCAAGAAGCGATTGCTGCAGGTCAAGTGACAGCAATTGACCAGCGTCAGTGGATTTATGACACTTACGGTGCAACAGATCCAAACGTTACGATAAACCCTGATAATGGCAATATTGAAATCACCGGTAACCCTGGTGACCCAAGTGTTAACTTTGTTATTAATACTCCAGCTAACAGCAGTCAAAGCTCTGTAATTGATGGTTGGGAATTTGCAGTTCAGCACTTCTTTGGTGAGTCAGGCTTTGGTTTACAAGCTAACTACACTTTAGTGAATGCGGGTGATGATTTTGATAATACTAACTTAGGCCGTCCAGATAGCGCCACTCGCGCTGCAGACGCTGGACAGAATGTATTAACCAACATCAGTGATACTGCCAACATTGTTGCTATGTATGAAGACTATGGTTTCTCAGCGCGTTTAGCTTGGAACTGGCGTGATGAGTTCTTAAACTCTACCGGCAATGATACTGGTGCTAACCCCACTTATACTGAAGAATACTCACAACTTGATTTTAATATCGGTTATGACATTGCGGCAGTAGAAGGCTTAACCGTGTTCTTCGAAGGTCTTAATATTACCAACGAAAACACCCGTACCCATGGTCGTTCGTACACAGAAGTACTTAACTACACCCAAACAGGTGCACGTTATAGCTTAGGTGCGCGTTACACATTCTAATGTGTATGTAAATCTATCAAAAAGTAAGGTCGTTTGAGGTGACCCCATGGTCACCTCTTTTTTTAAGCTACATCCATTAGCAACAAGGACGTTGCACTTTTTTATCAAACTACTGAATACAGATTTCACTAACTATCCCTTGTAAGTGACTGAAAATTATTCGATGCTGTTTAAGTTAACAACTAAGCCTTAAAGATATTAATAAAAACAATAGGCCCTTTTATGGAACAAGCGATAAATCATATAGTCATTGTCGGTGGCGGCACTGCAGGTTGGATTACAGCAGGTATTCTGGCTGCTGAACATAATGCTGATAATGGCAAACTATCGCCCTCTCCCAAGCTCAACATTACCCTGATAGAATCCCCTGATGTTGCCACCATTGGCGTTGGCGAAGGCACTTGGCCTTCAATGCGCACCACCTTAAAAAAAATCGGTATCAGTGAAACAGAATTTTTAATCAGTTGCGATGCCAGCTTCAAGCAAGGTTCACGGTTTATTAATTGGACCCATTCGCTAACTGAAAACCACAGCAATAACCCAAGCAATAGTCCAAGCAATAGTCCAAGCAATAGTCCAAGCAATAAAAGCAGCGATCATTATCTACACCCGTTTAGCCTGCCGATGGGCACTAACGAAATTGATTTATGCCCCTATTGGTTACCCCACCGTGACCAAGTCAGCTTTGCTGATGCTGTCGGTCAGCAAAACCAACTGAGTCAGCTATTTTTAGCGCCTAAGCAAATCACCACTGCTGAGTATCAATTTCAAAATAATTACGGTTACCATTTAAACGCCGGTAAATTTAGTCAACTGCTACAAAAGCATTGCACTGAAAAACTCGGCGTCAGCCATATACGCGATCACGTCACGGCTATTCATAAAAAAGACAACGGCGACATTGGCTATTTAGCCACTAAACACTCAGGTGAAATTGCAGCTGACTTATTTGTTGATTGCACTGGGGTGAAATCATTACTTTTGGGCGAGCAACTTGAAGTGCCATTCATTTGCCAAAAGGCAGTGTTATTTAATGACTCAGCCCTAGCGGTACAAGTCCCCTACCCTGAGCCTGAAACAGATATCGCTTCATGTACCCATTCAACCGCGCAAACTAATGGCTGGATTTGGGATATCGGCTTACCCACACGCCGCGGTGTTGGACATGTGTACTCGTCGAGTCATACAACGCAAGCTGAGGCGGAGCAACAACTGATCGATTATCTAAAACCGACCGCGGGGTTAGATGTTGATAATCTCAACATTAGAGCGCTTTCCATCGCCCCAGGTCATAGGCAGGTGTGCTGGAAAAACAACTGTATGGCTATTGGTATGGCTTCAGGCTTTATTGAGCCCTTAGAGGCATCGGCATTAGCCTTAGTTGAATGGAGCGCTAATACCCTTGCGCAGCAACTCCCTGCTAACCGTCAGGTGATGGATATTGTATCGGCTAGAGTGAATAAGCGTTTTCAGCAACATTGGCAACAAATTATCGAGTTTTTGAAATTGCATTATGTGCTGAGTAAACGCAGTGACAGTGACTATTGGCATGATCATCGTGAATCATCCACCATTCCTGATAGCTTGCAAGAGCAGTTACAACTATGGCAGACCCAGCCTCCAAGCCGTCATGACATTCAACATACTGATGTGCTGTTTCCGGCTGCGAGCTTTCAATTTGTGCTTTACGGAATGGGCTTTGAAACGCAAATGCCAAACCAATTAAAACCTTCTTTACAAAATAGAGCTCAGCAATTATTTGCCGACAATATCAAACGTACCCAAGGTTTAAAGCAAGTATTACCGAGTAATCGAGAATTACTTAATAAAATCCAACAATATGGGTTATCTCGTATTTAGCACCCAACCCATTGATAAATTATAACGACAACATAAACAGCAATGACTGTACTTGATTAGGATGTCAGCATGAACAAACCAGTATTACTCAATAGCGTCGACCACAAAGATTTGAAAATCATCACTGAGCGCTCAGCAAAGTACGGTGATAATTTATGGTACACGGTAACTTTCCCGTTAGAATTTCGCAGTGTGCAGGCTAATTATCCGATCTTTTTTCAAAAAGACAGCCAAACGGGTCAATTCTATTCGGTGGCGTTATTTGGCTTCCAACACAAAGAAAACCTGTTCTTACAAGATGGTAAATGGAATGCATCATATATCCCACTAACCGTGCGTCGTCAGCCATTTCTAATTGGTCAACAAAAAGTGACTGAAGATGGCGTTGAGCAGGTGCAACGAGTGATCCACCTCGACCCTAACCACCCTCGGATCAATGAAACTGAAGGCGAAGCCTTATTTTTCCCTTATGGTGGTAATACCCCCTATTTAGATGAAGTAGGCGATATGCTTGAGGCGATTCACCATGGTTTAAGTGACAGTAAACAGTTCATCGATACCTTAATCAAATTAGAATTACTGGAGTCATTCACCCTAGATGTACAATTAGATAACGGTGAAAAGCATCAAATGATCGGCTTTTATACCATTAACGAAGACACCTTAGCGGCCTTATCAGCTGAAACCCTTGGTGAGTTACATCAACATGGTTACCTCAATGCTATCTACATGGCGCTTGCATCCCAATCTAATATCAGACAGTTACTTAATTTTAAAAATGCTCAAAATGGCTAAATCTGATTGACTTAGATTTATAGAAAAATTAAGTACTCGATGAGATGTAAGGTAATGAGCATGGCACTAAATCAGGAACTAAATCAGACAGCAAAGCAGACGGTAAAAGTCATAGATGATTGTCCATTAGAAGATATTCAAGCTGTGATTGAGGCAATGAATATTGAAAACACCGTTCAGCCTATCATTTTTAAAGGTGCTTGCCGCCATTGGCCGCTGGTTCAGGCAGGTTTAGATTCTGCTAAATCAGCCGCTGACTACCTTTTGTCTTTTTATCAAGAAACGCCGGTTACTGCCTATTATGTTGCGCCTGAACACAAAGGCAGAGTTTTTTATAATGAGCAGGTCAATGGCTTTAATTACCAAGCCAGCCAGCTCAACTTAAGACAAGTGATTGATAAGTTATTTGCTCATCAGGATGATGTATTACCGCCAAGTATTTATATGGGCTCAACCGAGATAAACCATTTTTTGCCCGGACTTGCGGCTGAAAATAGCGTTAATATCGAACCCATAAAACCACTCACCAGTGTGTGGCTCGGTAATCAATCTCGCATCGCTGCCCACTTTGATTTTCCACAAAACCTCGCTTGTAATGTTGTCGGAAAACGCACCTTTACTCTTTTCCCGCCAGAACAAGTGGCCAATTTATATATTGGCCCGATGGAGTTTGCCCCCGGCGGACAAGAAATTAGCATGGTGGATTTCGATAATCCTGACTATGAGCGTTTCCCTAAATTTACCCACGCATTAGCGGCCTCCCAAACAGCTGAATTAGAAGCTGGTGACGTACTCTATGTCCCAAGTATGTGGTGGCACCATGTGGCAGGTAATGAAGCCTTTAATGTGCTTATTACCCACTGGTGGCGTGACACTCCAGGTTATTTAGGTAGACCCAATAATGCCCTCGCCTTGGCGATGCTGAGTTTACGCTCATTACCAAAAGCGCAACGCCAAGCATGGAAAGCCATGTTTGAGCATTATGTATTTGACCATGATGACGACGATTTAGCTCACATCCCTAAAGACGCCCAAGGGATGCAAACCAAACCGCTAGATGAACTGAATGCCCGAAAATTAAGAGCTGATTTAATTAATAAACTAAAACGATAACTATCTGATTATTATTAAATTAGAACTTGATAAAAATATTGTTAGTAGCAAATAAATTTTAAGGAATGCCAATGAACATGCCAAATAAACCCATTAAAAAAGTCGTCATCGCAGGCGGCGGCACCGCAGGTTGGATGACAGCGGCGGCATTAACTAAGTTATTAGGTAAAAACCTTGAAGTCGTATTAGTTGAATCTGATGAAATTGGCACTGTGGGCGTCGGTGAAGCCACTATCCCTACCCTGCATATTTTTCATCGCTTATTAGGCATTAAAGAACAAGATGTCATGGCGGCCACCAATGCCACCTTTAAACTGGGCATTTCTTTTGAAAACTGGCATGACGTCGGCAAAGATTATATTCACTCATTTGGTTTTTTAGGCAAAGATTGCTGGGCTTGTGGTTTTCAACATTTTTGGCTTAAGGGTCAGCAACGTGGGCTAGTCAGTGAAATTGGTGATTATTGCACCGAACATTTAGCCGCCCGCGAAGGTCGATTTGCCGTATTACCCAATCAAGATTACAACCACGCCTATCATATGGATGCCACCTTATATGCAAAATTCTTGCGTAAAATTGCTGAGCAACATGGCATAAAACGCATTGAAGGCAAAATATCAGATGTGCAGCAGCACGACGAAAACGGCCATATCAGTGCACTAACCATGATGTCAGGTGAAGTGATTGAAGGTGATTTATTTATCGATTGTACTGGTTTTAAAGCCTTATTAATTGAGCAAACACTTAACGCAGGCTTTGACGATTGGAGCCACTGGTTACCTTGTGATAGCGCGATTGCAGTGCAAACCAAAACCGTCAACAAACCCATTCCTTATACCCGCTCGATTGCTCGAGACTCAGGTTGGCAGTGGCGCATTCCGCTGCAAAGCCGCACCGGTAATGGTATTGTTTTTTGCAGCAAGTTTATGAGTGATGAAGATGCTAAAGCCACGTTAATGGAAAACATTGAAGGTGAGCCGTTAACGGATCCACGAGTAATTAAGTTCCGCACTGGTAGTCGCCGTAAAACCTGGGATAAAAACTGTGTCGCTATTGGTCTGTCTTCTGGTTTTTTAGAGCCTCTAGAGTCCACCAGCATTCATTTGATTCAGCGAGGGATCGTTCGCCTACTGCAAATGTTCCCCTCACAAGGCATTGTTGAAGAAGATATCAATGAGTTTAATCAGCAAACTCGCACAGAAACCGAGAACATTCGTGACTTCATTATCTTGCATTATAAAGTGACTGACAGAGTTGATACTCGTTTTTGGCGTCATTGTAAGAGCATGGACGTACCTGCCTCATTGCAACATCGCATCGACATGTTTGATGCTTCAGGCAAAGTCTACAAACACGGCAATGAGTTATTTGGTGAAAGCTCTTGGATACAAGTGATGATGGGCCAAGGTCTAGCGCCGAAACAATATCACCCGATTGTGGATATGATGGAAGATGAGGAGCTAGAACATTTTCTAGGAAACATTAAAATGAAGGTTAAGCAAAAAGTGGCCAACTTGCCTGATCATTATGAGTTTGTGCAGCATTATTGCAAATCAAACATCATTTAAGTTTGACTCATCGATGAATAAATAAGTTGATAACGGATTCGCACACTATGACCGATGTAAAACCAGCTAAAGATGCGTCATCTAGCGCTAAGAGCTTAAACTCTATGGTGTTGGTTAATAAACCTCTTAAACCACAAATTGTTTATATTGGTGAGTTAAAGACGCCAGTCATTGTGATTGATGACTTTACTGCTGATTTATCTGAGCTTCAGGCCTGTGCCAGTCAAATTGATTTTAATCTCGATATGGGCTCTTACTACCCGGGAGTAAGGGCTAAGTTACCTAAAGATTATGTGATTGAAGTGCTTAATCATGTGTTTCAACTTATCTATGATGTTTATAAAGTCCCAATCAATTTACGAATTAAACCCCAAACGACTTATTTTTCGTTAATTAATCGCCAACCAGAAAGTCTAACTACCCTGCAACGTATCCCGCATTTTGATACACCAGCGCCTTATTATTTTGCCATATTGCAGTATTTAAATGATCAACCCCACGGCGCAACAGCCTTCTTTAAGCATAAACCTAGCGGTTATGAGCGTATTACCAAAGATAATATGCAGCAATATTTCAATGCTGCAGAGCCTTATTTACAGCAAATAGCGCCTGAACCTGCCAAGTATTTTGTCGAAAGTAATGAGTATTATCAGCAACACCATCAAATTGAATACAAGCAACACCGTTTGGTGATTTACCCAGGTAACCTATTACATTCAACCTTGGTTGATCCAAACACTGATATTGATAGCAGCCCTGAAACAGGTCGCTTAACCGCTAATATCTTTATTAATATCGAATAATGTCTACAGTAATTATCCGCCAAGTCAGTTATTGAACAAGCCGTATGTCCCAATACCTAACAAACTAAGATTGTACAAACGAGTACATGACTAAAACATTAATAACATAAGCCAATCCAGCAAGGAGCCTGTGATGACACCGAAAACACCAACAGCTATGAAAGCGCTTACAAAAAAAGTTCAGCTAGCGTTAACACTCACAGCGGCTGCAACAAGCCTTATCAGTGTTTCAACAAGTGTTGTTGCATCTTCGGTGAATGCCTCATCGCAGTCTCAAGCTTCATCACAAACTCACGCCTTATCGGTTTTACCAGCAAGTGAACAACAACGCTTACAACATCGTTTGTCCAATGTAGAAGCTGAAATTGAGCGCCTTTTACCGCAGCTAACTTTAGAAGAAAAAGTCTCACTGGTGCACGCTGGCGGTAAATTTCATATCCCTGCTATTGAGCGATTAAATATTCATGAAATGTGGATGTCAGATGGCCCCCATGGTGTCCGATATGAAATCGACCGAAACTCATGGGCGCCTGCTGGCTGGACCAATGACTACTCCACTTACTTGCCGCCATTAACCGCTGTTGCAGCAAGTTGGGACCCGCACATGGCAAGCTTACACGGTAATGTTTTAGGCGCAGAAGCCCGCCATCGTAATAAGGATTTAATCCTCGGCCCTGGGGTAAATTTAGCCCGTTTACCTTTGTATGGGCGTAACTTTGAATATATGGGTGAAGACCCCTTTTTGGCAGCCGCACTAGTAGTGCCGACAATTAAAGCCATTCAAGCCAATGATGTTGGCGCCACAGCCAAGCATTATGCCCTTAACACGCAAGAGTTAAACCGCACTGGCGTTAACGCCATACCCGATGAACGTACCTTACGTGAAGTGTATTTACCGGCATTTGAAGCCGCAGTAAAGCTCGCTAATGTGCACGCGATTATGGGCGCTTATAATGAATTTCGTGGTACTAATGCTAATCAAAGTAAGCATCTCATTAAAACCATTTTAAAAGGTGAATGGGGCTACGAAGGCGTACTTCTCACCGATTGGAATGTTGATATCAACACCTATGACGCCGCCATGAATGGCCTTGATATCGAAATGGGTACTGACGTAGCCAGTTACGATGAATACTTTTTAGCAAAGCCGCTATTAGAGATGATCAAAGCGGGCAAAGTGCCTGAGGCTGAATTAGACGATAAGGTTCGCCGTATTCTAAGAGTTCAGCTCAGTATCGGTATGATGGATAAACAACGTTTATCAGGCGAGCGCAATACGCAGGCGCATCGTGATGATGCAAGAACCATTGCCACCAACGGTGTTGTCCTGTTAAAAAATGATAATCGCGTATTGCCACTGGATAGCAGCAAGGTAAAAAACATTCTGGTTTTAGGCCCTAATGCCGATAAGCGTCACGGTTTTGGTGGCGGCTCATCAGAAGTAAAAGCGCTGTATGAAATAAGCCCACTTGATGGTCTTAAAGCTAAGCTTGAGCAAGTAGATGGCAAGGTAAAGATTGAACACATGCGCCCTGCCAGTAGTCAATTTATGCCCATTCCCAATGATTACCTCACCACACGACATTGGACTGGAACACCGTCATGGCAGATTAATTATTTTACCGATACCAAGATGGAGCAATTAAGCAGTGAATCATGGATTGCAGACCCACAGTTTGATACCAAGGGCAAAGCGCAAATAATCGAAATCAAAGCTAACATTAAGCCTATGGAAACGGGTAACCATACCTTAAAGATTAAAGGTAGCGGCAAAGTATCGTTAACCATTAATGATAACCGCTTAGTTAGCACTACTCAGGTCACTGATGCAAAAGTGTTAAGCCAAGATATCAAGCTAACCGCAGGTGAAACCTATACATTTAGCCTAACTTACCAAGGTGATGAAACGGTGACCTTAGGCTGGGAAACACCTAACAGCTTATATAATTCTGAAAAAGAATATCTCGCCGCAGCCAAAAACGCTGATGCAGTAGTTTATTTTGGTGGTTTAAGCCATGCTGATGATCGTGAATCTATTGATCGCCCTGATATGAAGCTGCCAGGTCAACAGGATGAAATCATCGCTAAGCTATTAACAGCGAACCCAAATACCGTGGTATTTATGATTGGAGGCTCAGCGGTAGAAATGCCATGGGCAGATGATGCAAATGCTGTGTTATGGGGCTGGTATGGCGGTATGGAAGCGGGACATGCTTATGCTGACATCCTATTTGGCGATAAAAACCCAAGCGGAAAGATGCCGATAACATTACCGAAAAAACTCGCTGATACAGCGCCAATTGCCCTCAATGATTATAACGAAACGGAGTCACGTTATAGCGAAGGTGTATTTATTGGCTATCGTTGGTTCGAGCAACAAAATATCACCCCACAATTTCCTTTTGGCCACGGTCTATCCTATAGCGACTTCACTTACTCAGACATTCAATTTTCAACTGATAATATTAAAGCTGATGACACAATGACTGTTACTGCAACAATAACTAATAGCAGTAAAACCGATGGCGCTGAAGTGACTCAGTTATATTTGCATGATATTGATACCAGTGTCCCACGACCTGCCAAAGAGTTAAAAGGCTTTAGTAAAGTGTGGTTAAAAGCCGGTGAAAGCAAACAAGTGAGTTTCACCTTAACCACCCGAGACTTATCTTTTTGGGATATAAAAACCAATGATTGGTTAGCTGAAACGGGTGAGTTTGAAGTGATGATTGGCGCGTCTGTCGCTGATATCAAGTTGCGTAAAAAGTTTACCTACACGCAGTAGCAAGCTGAATTAAATAACGACAACTGATAGATATAAAGGGTGAGCAAATAGTTATATATAGTAACTTAAAGAGTGTATATTGTGTATTAAGGCAGAGAAATCTGCCTTTTTCTTGCTCGATACACAACATAGGACTATAGTGTATTATATGTTTAATATGTACACGGAAGGTTAGTTTGTCATCAGTAAAAGTTAGAGCAACGATTGTAGAGGACAATACGGGCATCAAAAGCCAACTGCCTATCTTGCTAACTGAGCAAGGAGAGTTAAGTACGGTCACAGACTACCTACTCAAGCTAGAGGCAGACGGTGTGAGTAACTCCGTCATGAATGGGTTTATTCAAGCGGTGTCCTTGTTGCTGGATTATATGGAAGCAAATAGAGGGTTGTTTGACGATCCGAAGTTGCTCTTTCAGACCTTTTCTAAGCGGTTGTATACAGGAACGATTGGTGAAGATGGACTTGATCCATCAGGTTTGTATTGGGTGCCCAGTTCGACCAGTAATGTCAATAAACATATTCACCGACTGACGGCATTCACCGATTGGTTAGCAAAAAAGCAAGGCACTGCGTCGATGAACCCTTTGCGCGATGCTACCCCGCATGAGCAGCGATTGAATTACGCTGCATGGTATCGAAAAAACCAAAATGATTTCCTTGGTCATATTGAAGATAAGACCGTCAACAAAACCATCCGTAAAGCGCGAATCATCAAGGGGCGCACTCCTCTGACTAAAACCGTGGATGATGCTATCGCCTTTCCTGAAAAACATTGGGAAGATTTTTATATAAATGGCATCGGTGGCGCAAGCGACCCACGAGTGGCACTCAGGGACAAATTAATACTCCTTCTCATGCACGGTGGCGGGTTACGCGAAAGTGAAGCTTTAACCCTTTGGGTGACAGATGTGTTTGAAGATCCCTATAACCCAGATAGTGCAATTGTTCGAATTTACAATGAAGTCGATGGCAAAGCGCCAAATGACCCTGACGTTCGCTCTAAAAATAAAAATAGAGAGACGTACTTAAAAGAAAAGTATGCGCGTATCCCTCGCCAGCGCATGAAAGGCACAGCACATCTTGGTTGGAAAAACCGCGTGGTTGACCATAAAGATAACTACATACAGGTTCAGTGGTTCCCAACCGACTACGGCAAAGTATTTATGTCACTTTGGAAAAACTATCAAAAGTACCGTGCCAGCATCGACTGTCACCACCCTTATGCGTTTATTTCTTTTCATCACAGCGCCTTCGGCAACCCTTACACCATCAACGCCTTCCATGATAACTACGCCAACGGCTTGAAGCGCATTGGTTTAGAGCCGAGCAAGGCAGAAGGCTTAGATCCACATGGGCATCGCCATAATTACGGCAGACGATTAGAACGTTCAGGATTGAACCCGTTGGTAATTCGACGCTGTATGCACCATAAGTCCCTAGACTCACAAATCCCCTACACAGGCAAAGGCCAGCAGGAAATCTCTGATGAACTGACCCAAGCGACGTTGCAACTGGCAAACCCTGAATCCAAAGTCAAAGCGCTCGACTGGAAAGCACTCGTTGAGCATGGGTTTGATGACGTCGACCCGCAGGGCTATTTCACAGGCAAGCATCCAAAATTGAGAGGTAAATAATGGCGAGAAAAAATGACGGACGTTCATCGGATTCATCCTTCTCTTGGATGCTCACCACACTTGGTGCTGAGTGGCAACAATGGCAGGAGTTGGCAGCGGAGTGGATGGCAGAACAAAACACAGCGATTGACCCTAAACTATGGTCGCTGACACGCTTTTTTGAGTCTTATATTGCTAAATGTGCACCTTATGCAATTAGTAATCTAGATTTATTTTTCAATGGTTATGAAGGACATTTATGTTCTAGTGAAGAGCTGGAGAGACTGGGTAAAAATACGCTCAATGACCCAAATAAAATCCAAGCGAGTGTAAATATTCCTGCTGACTTCATCGATTTTGTTATTGAACATCATTGTTCTGTCGAGGATGATAATGGCAACCTAGTACCTGCGTTTCAAAACCCACTCAGTAAAATTAAAAGACAAGTTTTACATAGTGAAACCGTCCGTAATCCTTTGCCGTATCGTTACATTCAGGACTTACGCCAAATCCTTTGTCCGTTGCCTGATAAAACTGAACTCACCGTCATTGAGCAAAATCTCAAGGACGGTGAAACCTTGCTGCCTGCCTATCATTATCGCCATTTCAAGCATTGGACATGGGCGCAACAGCAAACAGGGCAAGGAGAAAGAGGTGGCGATGGTGACTGGTTTGAAGTCGAGCCAGAGCTGATTGATGGGTCCGACCCTGATTGTGTGTGGCGCACCAAAGAGGTGACTCGCCATATTAAAGGAGAGGGGAAGAAGAAAATCACCGTCCATCAAATCTGGTCGCCTGTCAAAGCGATGGTGATTTTCATGAAACTCCACCTGCCGCTTCGTACCTATCAGGTGCGAATACTCGATAGTGGCGAAGCCGATACGTGGCGTTATGAAAACGGTCAATGGGTAGTGAACACCCAACATGACTTCGCACTTGGCAGCGAAAAGCGCCCGTTCGGAAAAGGCATCTTCCGCCGTATTCACGACACCATGACTGGGCTGTATTCTACAGGCTTGTATATCAACACCAATAAGACTGCGGATCAAAACAAAGATGAGCTAGAGCGTGGTTATATCCTCCCTTGGCAAAACGAGGAAGTGCTGTACTGGCTTGAGAAACTGCGTAACTGGCAAGAAAAATACAACCCGATTACAAAACCTACCGATTGCACTACACTGTTAACAAAGCACACGGGTAATAAAAAGTCGAAAACACAGCTAGAAAGTATGGGGGAAATTGCATTCTTATTTCGGGATGCATCAGCCAAAGGCAAAGATAAATATAAACCAATATCAGACGCACCTGTAGCGCCTTTCTGGTATCAACTCCTATTGACGCTAGAAAACCAACTCGCAAAACGTGGTAATACCCTAGATAACGGAGAACGGCTAAAACTGGTTGTGGATTACCCTGAAGGTACTCAAGAAGGTTCTAAAGTTGCCACACTTTTTCCTTTACACAGTTTGCGAGTCTCACTCATCACGGCGTATACGATGGACACGCAATTGCCACTGCCTGTGATTTCTAAGCTATTAGCTGGACATACACGCCTGTTGATGACCATCTACTACAACAAAATCACTCCATCGGTTATGGCTGAGAAGATGGACGAAGCGCATGGCGCACTGGATGCCAAATCCAAACAATCAGTGCGCAACTTCCTTAAGGATGCCTCGATGGAACAAATTCAGTGCAAGATGTTGTATCACAGCGAGGGTAGCATTCAGGCGGCATTGGTTAACCGTAATCCGATTGGCTGGGAAGAGCGCTCCTGCGGGTTGTGCTTGGTCGGTGGCAACACCGTCAAATCGGATGAAGTCAGCACGCTTGGCGGGTGCTGGAACGGTGGCGAGTTGATTAAAGATGCAAAAGCCTCTGCAAATCGCATTTATGCCAGCGTGCCACATGGCGCTGAAAACTGTATCCGCTGCCGCTGGTTTATTACCGAAGCACGCTACCTACCTGCGCTTAATGCGCACTTCAATCAACTGAGCTACAAAGCACATCAGGCCGCTAACCTATCGGTGGAAATTGAAGGTGAGCTGGAAGCCCTAAAAGACGAACAATTCTTCTGTGAAGAGCAAGGCAAGCCGTTTATCAAGCACGATGAGCTGCAAACTCTACAGCGCCGCTGGGAAAAGCAACAAGTCGAGGCAAGTGAATATGCCGAAGACTGGGTAGCGTGTTTTGAGCTGATTCAGAAAATCATTCGCGTCGAAGAAGCCAGGAATGAGGATGACGCCAAAGATAAGCTGATTGCGGTTGGCTCTGAACAAGATGTCAGCCATGCCTTGAAATTTATCGAAACCGACTCTGAATTGTTACACCTCTCCCTAATATGTGATGATGCGGAGTTCTATCCTGATTTACAGGATGAACTTCGTAAAACGCCTGCCATAGAAAAGCGCTCACGCAAGCTCAGTCGTGTACTGATGAAAAAAAGTTTTGAGCCAATTTTCATGGAAATGGACGACAAGCAACAACTCATCGCCGCCAATGCCATGCTGCGCCAAATGGCGAAAATTGCCGACCCTGACGACAAGCTGGAAGGCTACCGCAAGGTAGCGAGCTACATCGAAGCGGGTGAATACCTGACTGATAACAAGCTATTCTCTCAGGGTATTCAGGCACTGACTGATAAAGCCATTAATCTTGATGGCATAGCACTACCGAACTTATTGGAGGACTAATGGAACTCGATATTGAAGTCATTCTGGCTGACTTAAAAGAAGGCAAAGTGCCTCGTACGCAGCAAAACCTCGATAAGCTCAACGTCACGCTGAAAGCCTATGCAGAATCAGGTCAGCGTGACTTCTCCATTACCCAAATTGGGCGGGTGTCTGTCGAAAATGGCGGGGTGGCGTATGAGGCGTTGCGTGCTACCCGTAACAAGCACTACCGAACACTCATCGAAGCATGGGCGGCAAAGTACAATACCAATACCAAGAAACCGTTATCCAACACCTCACGGTCTAAATCCATCCCTGCGGATAATAAACTGCTAGAGCGCATCCCAGACCCTGCGGTACGCGCCTTGTTTGGTCAAATTATTGCGGAGCGTAACCGTTACCGCAAAGAGGTTAATTTGCTCAAGCAACACGCCAATATTACCATCGACAAACGCCCTGTGCGCCAGTTTGACACCACCGCAGAGCCAAGTGTTGAAGTGCTGCCATCCCTATCAGGCGTACTCACCGAATCAGAGAAAAAAGCCTTAGCGTATGCAATTTCTGATGAATGTATGGAAAAGAACGACTGGCAAACTACTCAGGCGGGTCAGGTAAAAGACATGGAATACAATAGCGAAGTATTCCCTAGAGGCTTTGTCACAGGGCTTCGTAAGCTATTGGGTGAGGTAGATGACTAATGGCAAGTGGGCAGCAGAAAGCGCAACAAAACCTTGAGGCATTTGAGGTCTGGAAAGCCACACAGACGGACGATGAGTTTAAACAAATCGTGTTTAGAGGTCAGCTTAATCGCATTGAAGTGGCAAAGGGTATTAGTTGTGGAAAATCGGCTTTAAACCAAAATCCTGCCCTCAAGAAAGCACTCAAAGCCTTAGAAGATGAGCTGCGCGGTAAAGGTGTCCTGCCACCGTTGACCGACGCTGCCAAGAAGAATGAGGGCAAACCTCAAGCCTATGACAACACAGCAAATCGAAAGCTTCTCGATTCAAAGCGGGTATCGTCATTAGAAGCTGAGAACATTGAATTGAAAGCCAAGGTCAAGGAGCTTGAAAAGCGACTTGAGCGCTTTGGTGAGCTATCTGAAACCTTATCCGAAATGGGGTTGATGCCACGATGAATACCGCTTTGCATGAAGACCAAATGCGTGTCACCAGTATCCCTTATCACTCGACCAAGATGGTGATATTCAGCGGTGTACCGCTGGCGAAAGACTCTTACAAAACCAATAGTGGGAAGTATTACGTCACCATCAAAGCCGACCCCGATAGCATCCCTGTACTTCCAACGCTGGGTCAGCATTGGTCAGTCAGAGGTGCTCGACAGATAGAAAATATGGAGATGGGTGATTATGTAATGCAGCAGCACACGTATGAATCACCCAAGCATATTGAATGCACTTTACCCGAAACAGGTGAGCAACTGATACGATTTATCGCCAGAGAAAGTGACTTCAAGGGTATTGGCGAAAGCAAAGCTAGAGCGCTCTGGCAGCTCTTGGGTAAAGACTTCCATGCCACACTGAGAAATGACACCCCAGAGTCCAGAAAGCGTCTGACATCGATTTTGAGTGAAGATTCAGTGGAAGCGCTCTTTAAGGGGTACGCCAAATATAAAAATCTGGCTCATTGCAACTGGATGAGCGAGTACAACATCCCTGCCAGTGTGCAGCAACGACTACTCAAGCATCACGGTGAAGCCTCCATCGATGTTATCAAGGATAATCCTTATGCTTTAATGGGCTTTGGTCTTTCGTTCAGTGCCATTGAAGACATTATCAAGTTAACGGATTTTAAGAGCGATGTTGCGAAGGATGACCCAAGAAGGCTCAGCGCTGCTCTGGAAATGGCGATTCGCAAGGAGATTGAAAAAGGTCACACTTATACCACTCATGCCAATGTGCGCCCTTACCTCAACAAGCTATTAAGAGACAAAACACTGGTCACTCAGGCGTTCAAATCAGGTCATGATAAAGCTCAGTACATTTTAAACCCCGACACAGGAACCTACCATCCAACGGCGCAACTTCTGATGGAAAGTGTCGTTGCCAAACGGCTAAATATACTGATTAAGCGGAATGACTTGTTTGATGAAAACGCCAATGCTGCGTATTGCTCTGCGGTTGCGGAGCTTCCCTACGAATTAACCCCTAAACAAATCGAAGCCGTAACAACGTGTCTGGATAATTCGGTAAGCTGTATTACGGGCGGTGCAGGAACAGGCAAGACAACGGTACTCAGAACGGCTCTCAGGGCTTACCATCAACTTGGATTTGAAATACACGCCGTTGCGCTCAGCGGTCGTGCTGCAATGAGACTTCATGAGTCCATCGGTTTTGTTACCTCAACTATTGCCAAATTGCTGCGTGAAGACCCCATAGAACCCAGTGTCGAGAAAACAAATCACCTACTGGTGATTGATGAGGCAAGTATGATTGACTTGCCAACCATGTATCGTCTTGTGAATCACATTCACCCCTCTGTACGATTGATATTCACTGGCGACCCCGATCAACTTCCACCCATCGGCTGCGGCAAGGTGTTGGCAGACATCGTTGAAGCAAAAACGGTGGCGAATACGATGCTAGATATCGTTAAGAGACAGGAAGGTTCAACGGGTATCCCCGAATACTCAAAGCTCATTAATCAAGGTGTGACGCCTGAGCAATTAAGTACAGGTGCAATACACTTTCACGAAACCAGTAAAACAGACATTGCCAAAGTCTGTTGTGAGCTTTACCAACAGTGTCCTGAAAACAGTCGCGTCATGGCTCCAACCAAGGCACTCGTATCAGAAATCAATAAGCTCACCCAACAAGCCGTTAACCCAGATAGCACTAGCCTTGAGTTCGAAATCAATGGGGATAAGTTCTTTTTGCCCCTTCGCATGAATGATGCGGTGCTATTCACGCAGAACCATTACGACAAAGGTGTTCAGAACGGTTCGCTTGGCACACTAACTAACGCCAAACCTTCTGGGGATAGTTACGGTGAAGTGACGCTAGATACAGGTGAAAAGGTTGAGATAACACAATCCGTTCTCGACTGCATGGAGTTGGGTTACGCAATCACCCTACATAAAGCTCAAGGGTCACAGTTTCCACGCATCATCATCGCTCTGCAAAACGGAAGAATAGTAGATAGAGCATGGTTCTATACGGCAATCACGAGAGCTGAAAGTGAAATCCATATCGTTGGTAGTAGTGATGACATGAAGCAGATCACCGAGGCACCTAGTCACTCTCATAAGCGGAATAGTTACCTAAAAGAACTATTGAGTTAGCAATTTCAAACTCGTTTATGCCCCTTTGTTTGTTAGAAAGGGATTGAATCAAGTTTTAAGACTTAGAAGTCTGGCTTGCTTTTCCTCAAGT
>NZ_JAUORC010000038.1:0-37038 GCF_030547465.1 Shewanella sp. 5_MG-2023 | reverse complement strand
CATGTGATTCTCCATTTGGTTTAGTGTAAATGGAAAACTCTATTTAAAACATTCTGATTTTAAGGGAGGGTTACACCAATAACTTTAAAGAAGTAGTATTTAATAAAGTAAACTTCCACTCTCTTGCGCAAAAAATCTCGCCCTTTCATATATCCTTTCGCGGACTTTTGGAAATCCAACAAAAAGCCCGTTTATTACGAAACGGGCTTTTAAAAATTCAAGTTTAGTGGTGCAGAAGGGGAGACTTTAACCTACACGAGCATCACGCCTCCTCAAGAAAGCTTAATCATCTTCTTTATTACAGAAACTTAGCCGTAAACAACTGTAATTTATTAAAATTACAGTCAGCAAAAGACTGAGTATAAATCATTACCAGACATCTGAGTTAGCAACCATTTCTGGTCTACCTTATTGCATCTTGTGCGGCTTCTGCTCAGACTGGCTTTGTTCGCAGCGAAAACCCGCAGGATTTTGTGAACGCCAACGCCAGGTGTCTTGCATCATGTCATTTAAGGACTTTCGTGAAACCCAATTCAGTATTTGCTCTGCTTTTGTTGCATCAGCCCAAAAACCCGGTAAATCGCCCGCCCTTTTAGGTGCGATTTCATAGTTAACGACCTGCCCAGTGGCAAGCTCAAACCCCTTGACAATATCCAGTACCGACAGCGGTTGACCACTCCCTAGGTTAAACGCTTCAAAACCACCATGTTGCTGCTCAGCCAACCAACTTACCGCCTTTAGGTGCCCTTGGGCTAAATCCGATACATGAATATAGTCACGTAAACAGGTGCCATCCTTTGTTGGGTAGTCATCACCAAATATCGATAGCTTGTCTCGCTTACCAATCGCAACCTGCTCAACAAAAGGCATCAAGTTGTTTGGAATACCATTCGGGTCTTCACCAATCAACCCACTTTCATCGGCGCCTATCGGGTTAAAGTACCTTAAACTTGCCACATGAAAATCACGGTTAGCATGACAATAGTCCATCAATATTTGCTCAACCATTGCTTTGGTCTTGCCATAGGGACTGCTGGGGGTACCGATGGGCTGGGTTTCGACATATGGCGGCTTATTTGCTTCGCCATAGACAGTCGCGGATGAACTAAACACTAAGTGGTTAACTTGCGCAGAGCACATGGCCTGAAGTAATGACAGTGTGCCCTCTACATTGTTTCGATAGTAGGCTAATGGATCAGTCACAGACTCCCCCACAGCCTTGAGCCCAGCAAAGTGAATAACCGCATCTATCTGGTGGGTGGCAAACACACGTTTCAACGCTTCCTGGTGCAAAATATCTAACTCAATAAACGTCACCCGTTGCTGAGTTAACTGCTCTACTCGCTCCAGTGCCACCTTAGAGGAGTTTGATAAGTCATCAATGACGACAACAGAGTAACCCGCATTAAGTAAGGCCAATACGGTGTGGCTACCTATATACCCAGCGCCGCCCGTCACTAAAATATGACTCATGATTTTCCTTAAACAAGTGAGACGCCATCAACCGGCTGACTAATATAAACACTCTCTTTCAACCCGGTTTTTTGCTGATACGTTAGCTCAATCTCTTTGAGCACCGCATCAACCATGTCATGGGGCACCAAAGCGATAATACAACCACCAAAACCACCGCCAGTCATTCTTACGCCGCCTCTATTTCCTATCACTGAGTCCACCGTTTCAACTAGATAGTCAATCTCAGGTGTGGTGATTTCAAATAAATCTCGCATCGAGGCATGACTTTGCGCCATCAGCTGACTGATGGTTTCCACATCCCCTTCATCGAGTGCCTTCATTGCATCCAAAGTGCGCTGATTTTCATAAATGACGTGCTCTGCTCGCTGTGCGACTAATGGGTCTAAACCCTGTTTACTTGACTCAAATTGAGCCACAGACACATCCCTTAAATGCGAAACCCCAAAGTAGCTGGCAGCTTGCTCACATTGCTGACGACGCACATTGTATTCACTGTCAACTAATCCCCGCTTTACATTCGAGTTCACTTTAATCAGTGCTAAATGATGAGGGATTGAGACGGGGGTCAGCGCCAGGCTACGGCAATCAATACCCATCGCGCGGTTTTCTTGACCACTCGCTGAGATAAGCTGGTCCATGATGCCGCAAGCACAGCCGACAAAATTATTTTCAGCAGCCTGGCTAATGAGTGCAACATCTTGTTTAGACAGCCCCAGCTGGCAATATTGGTCAAACGCATAGGTGATACCGACTTCCAGTGAAGCCGATGAACTCAGCCCCGCCCCTTGAGGCACATTGCCAGTAACCATAATATTGGCCCCTTTTAACGGAAGCTCGCGCTTTTGTAATTCACTCACCACCCCTCTGATATAGTTTGCCCATTGCTGAGTATCATGGGACACCATCGGCGCACTAAGAGAAAAACTATCTTCTTCCCCCTGATAATCAAGCGCGACCACATGCACGAGATTATCGTCTCGAGGAGACAATGCCACCAACGTGGAATAGTCAATCGCACAGGGCAATACAAAGCCATCATTATAATCCGTGTGCTCACCAATTAAGTTCACTCGCCCTGGTGCTTTTACAATCAGAGCCGGCTTTTCAGCGTACCTACGCTCAAAATCCGATGTCAGTTTTTCTAATAATTCCATCATATTTCCTAGAGAGACTTAGCTGTGTTGTACTTTGTAATGCACACTCGACAATGCCGCGAGTCGCTGCGCGGCCTGCTCAGGGGTAATATCGCGTTGAGCTTCTGCGAGCATTTCATACCCCACCATAAATTTCTTCACGGTCGCACTGCGCAATAAAGGTGGGAAAAAGTGAGCATGTAATTGCCATTCAGGGTGTGCACTATCATCATAAGGGGCACCGTGCCAGCCCATTGAATATGGGAATGAGCACTGGAACAAATTATCGTATTTGGCTGTTATCTCTCTTAATATTGCGGCCAGCGTCGACTTTTGCTTTACCGACAACTCTGTCATACGGGTTACCGCAAATTTAGGCAGTAAAAGCGTTTCAAACGGCCAGGCTGCCCAAAAAGGGACAACAACAATCCAGTCATCATTTTCAACAACAGTGCGAGTACCGTCTTTGGCTTCACGTTGCGCGTAATCAATGAGCAAGTTGCTATCATTTTTTGCCAGGTATTCACTCAAACTTTGCTGCTTTTTCTCGATTTGAGAAGGCAAGTGATTTTGCGCCCATATTTGTCCGTGTGGATGTGGATTAGAGCAGCCCATCACAGCGCCCTTGTTTTCAAAAACTTGTACCCACTGATATTGACGCGACAACTCCTGGCATTGTGTTTGCCAGGTATCAACCACAGCTTCCACTGCTTCTTGTGACAGCTCAGGTAAAGAGCGACTATGGTCGGGTGAAAAGCAAATCACGCGACTCTCACCTTGCTCCGCTTTCATGCGAAACAAAGGGTCGTCTTGCTCGAACTCAGGCGTGTGTTCATTTAAGGCGGCAAAGTCATTTTTAAATACAAACGTGCTTTGATAATTTGGGTTTCTGACTCCATTCACCCTTGTATTGCCTTTGCACAAAAAACAAGTTTCATCATACGATGGTTTTGAAGCCGTATCCGGCGCCTCTTCTTGCCCCTGCCAAGGACGCTTTGCGCGATGTGGAGAAACTAATACCCATTCTTTTATCAATGGGTTATAACGTCGATGTGGGTGCTCAGTGGCATCGAATGTAGTAGATTTCACTCTTTCATCTCACTATAATAAACATCATATGTTTAACGAACATAAATCTTTTACATTTCAATCGCAAGTAAATTGCTCAATAATCACTGAATAATTTTACATTTTATTAACCGGTAACTCGTGATAAAGAGAAGGTAAATTGAACAAGTTTATATGTTGCTTACTGAGTTGTGCTGCTCTGCTCGTCATATCATCATACGGCGTAGCGACCCCAATCAACTGTATTGAATGCCATCAAGCCCAGGTTGCCAACTGGCAACTTTCAGATCACGCAAAAGCTATGGCTATAGCCACTGACGATACTGTGCTAGCGGACTTTAATGGGTCTACTTTTGAACACTTTAGCCAAAGTGCAAGGTTTTATACCAAAGACAATAGCTATTTTATTGAGTATACCCAGGGCAAACTGACACAGCATTACCAAGTACAATTTACCTTTGGTCACTTTCCACTTCAGCAATACCTCATCAGAATAGAAAAAGGTAGAGTTCAACTTTTCCCATTCGCGTGGGATAGCCGATCTAAACAAGAAGGAGGACAACGTTGGTTCGCTAATTATGCAACTGAAGACATTTATAGTAACGACAGATTACACTGGCTTCAGCCGATGCAAAATTGGAATGGTATGTGTGCTGACTGCCACTCTTCTGGCTTAAAACGGAATTACAACGCAACACAAAATAGCTTTTCGTCTCAATGGAATGAAATAAACGTCGGTTGTCAGTCTTGTCACCAGAAGGTCACCCCTGAGCATAGTCAATCAGCTTCTGAGACAGCTCAAAACAATAACCAGGCAGAACCACTAGCCCATCAAGTACAGCAGGGATACTGGCAACGCCAAGGGGATGCTAAAACGGCCAGCTGGCACGGTCCCGCCCGCGACAATGAGTTTATGGATACTTGTTACTCATGTCATTCATTGCGAGAACCACTTACAGACGGCTTCACACCAGGTAAAGCTTTTTTAGACCAATTTAGCCCTACATTACTTGCTCAACCGCTATACCATGCTGATGGGCAGATAAAAGAGGAAGTGTATGTTTATGGTTCATTCAAACAAAGCAAAATGCACCAGGCTGGCGTTAATTGCTTAGATTGTCACGACGCACATACAATGAAAGTTAAAGCTCAAGGCAATGCGCTATGCCTGCAGTGCCACAGTAGTCAAGATTATCATCAACCAGAGCATCTTAATCACGACGTTGATAGTCCTGGTGGCCTCTGTGTTAACTGCCATATGCCAACCACAAGGTATATGGGAGTGGATGACAGGCGTGACCACAGCTTTAAAATACCTAGCCCAGCTTTAACTATCGAATACGGCACGCCCAACGCATGCGAGCAATGCCATACTGATGTGCCTTCTGAATGGCTTGCTGAACAAGTCGTAAAACTTTGGGGTGGGCAAAACAATGCGACTGAAAGTCAGCAAGCCTATATAGCATTACAAACCCATTCGCAGCTGCCAATTGAACGGCATTTAATGCTTGCTAATGATAAACAGTTATCTGAAATTAAACGTGCAAGTGCCATTGCATTATTACCAAACTCTACCCAGCAACTAGATAATAAAACGATTCAGGAGTGGGTCACATCACCTTTACCATTAGTTAGACTTGCTACAGCAAAAATAGGCTTTCTTTTGCCGATTAAAGAGCGCCAAAAAAGTTATAGCTCATTATTAACTGATCAGTACAAAGCTATCCGAGTCGCTGCAGTGCAACATATGATTGCGTTGGAAGATGATACAAATCTTGCATTTAAACGCGCATTCAAAGAACTACTGGAGATGAACAAAACAAACCTGTGGCGAGGAGAAGGAGGGCTTAACACCAGCCTGATACACTTAAAGTTAAATCAAGTACCTCAAGCTGTTAAAGCATTGAAACATGCGATTAATGTTGATCCCTATTTCGACGCATCATACATTAATCTGGCTGAAATTTACCGTTCAAATAATGATATCGATAGCGAACACAGCATCTTCATGCAAGGGATCAAAGCTAACCCAAACTCGGCCATATTGAACTACAGTTTTGCCCTAGCCCTAGTGAGAAATGCACAAAAACCACTTGCATTAAGTTACTTCAGTAAAGCCAAAACATTAGCACCTGACAACATACAATTTGCATATGCTTTCTGGTTAGCGCTCGATGAACAAGGAAAAACAGCTCAAGCACTGACCGAGCTAAAAAGTGAAATTCAGCACTACCGAAATAATCCGCAACTCATTGAGTTAGGTATGTATTTCGCTCAGAAGGTACAGGATGCAAATAGCTTCAGATATCTGCGAAATTTGCGCATTCAAGCTAATTAAGCTATCGACGAATGTCGCACTTATTAGCTGATAATTAGGGCCAGTTGATCTTTCAAGGTTGTTTTTGCAGCGAATTGTTGTTCATTAGTACAAGGCGACGACTTTGATGTGTGGTTGTTCCACATGATAAGTCGTTAACGCAGTAAAAGTGACAACACATATAGTAGAAAGGGGAAGCCCACTTTAGCATGAGTTTCCCCCTCCCCATAAATTACTTACAGAGTAATGAAACCAAGTTAGCTCTCACTGAACTCACATTGAAATGGCTCTTTCATTTGCTTTTACCTTGCTGGCTTTTGTTTCGCCATTAGTCCATTTCACGCTTACTTGATAGTCGTCGCTACATGAACCAATACCGAACAATAGTTGATGATTAAAACTCATAGAATAGTTAGCACCATTTGAACCAATGCGACGAACCTGGCTTACATTACAAGCTGAGACTGTCACTAACGCCCCCAATGCCGAGGCTTTTTGATTAGGGCTTAATCCCACGTTGACCTGAACATGACCGTTATTAGCAGGCAAAGTGCCTTGATTTCGGTATAGATGCCACATCCCTCTCTCATGACCCGTAACAACGTCTAGTTGGCCATCATTGTCATAGTCGAGTACCTCACCGCTCATTCCGGTTGCACCTAGCTCGGTTGAAAAAACGCCGCTATTTTCTAGCTTTTCAAATACTCGACTTTGTCCATTTGCTGAATGATTCATATACATCAGCGCATTATTAGCACTAATTAAATTACCACGACGAAAAACCAATACATCGCTGAAACCATTATTATCAAAATCTCCAATCGTGACGCCGGTTGAATGCTCTGTATCAATCAGCCCCACTTTCGCAGACACATCAATGAACTTACCATTTTGATTCTCTAATAATAGATCACTTAACCCCTCAGGCTTTGCAGATGTTTTATAGTCTTCAACCCCATGAACCACGCCAGAGAACGGTGCGAATACGTTGCCCGCTAAACGCCACTTATTATTGCCCACATAACCGATATAAACACCTGACGAGTCACTAATATCATCAGGGAAGCCCAATGCATCGCTACTCACAAGCTCAATCGTTCTGCCTGAATGGGTTTCCCCTTTATAGGGGTACTTGTAACCGGGCTCTGCAATATAAGGCAGTTTTTCTGGCCAGGGAGATTGATAGTTTTCAATCAGTAATGTGTCACCAATATTAAAGTCGTCAAACTGAAACGGTCCTCGTTTAGTGTAAAAACCTAACCGCTTGGTTTTCTTGTCGAAAAAAACGTCTCCTTTTTCAAATGGCAGACCACGGGTAAATAAAAGATCAAAGTCACCGTCGTTGTCGTAATCGATTTCCGCTATCGCGGTGACATTATGCAATGCATTAGGTAGTACCTGCTTAGTCACATCTTCATAGTCAAAATGCTCTCTCCCTTGATACACTTTGACGGCACCATGACCATAGAGCAGAATATCTGGTATATGATCCTGATTAATATCCGTCACCAGCGTTTTCTGACCATCGCCATGCACACTGGGCAATGTTGAGCGAATAACCATTTCGCCCTTACCTATATTTTCGTAGATATAATTTTCGCTTAGGTTCTGTTCACGCATTTTTCGGTCAGGAAAGGCAAAGTTGAGTAGGTCCAGATCGCCATCATTATCCAGATCAACTAATTTCACCGTTCGGCCACGCATTGATGCCAGTGGCTCCTTAAGCTCTTTCCATTCAACGAGTTGACGCTGTTTATTAACCGAGTAAATTTTGGCATTTCTAGCGTTACTACCAGAGCCACCACCTCGAGATATGATTAATTCCAATTGACCGTCGAAATTTAAGTCGCCAACAGACACCCCATGAAGATCGCCCATTAAAATGTCATATGGAAAGGCTAACTTTCCCTCATTGTTCCACATGACTCTAAGGCCGTAGCCATGGTCATTTATCAAAATATCCAGGTACCCATCTTGGTCCAGATCAGAAATCGTTGGCGCATCCCAGCCTTTTCGGTTTTTAGCGTCTTTATTGAAAATCGCCTCTCCTTGCTCTAAAAAGGCACTACTCTGCCGCTCCAGCTCTATACGCTCAGTCTGACTAGCGCACGCTGACAACATCATCAACGATGCTATTGCGGCATAAGGGTTATACTTCATGGCTCCATCCTGTAATTTCAGAAGATACGCAAAAGCAGTTCATCAAAAGATGAACTGCGGTAAATCATTATTATTGCTTCACAATTTCAATATCATCGAGATATACAAAACCCTCAGTAGAGGCAGTTTTGTCAAACACAATCCGTAAACGGTCTTGCGCCAAAGAGGCTTTACTTCGATTTAATGGAATACCAATGGTTGACCATTTACCCTTAGGTAACAGATTTAAATCTAAGGACTGTGTAACTAGCCAAGGTGCTTCAGTAATAAATTTAAGTTTTGGCAAAGAGGAAGAATCAGGAACCCAAATACTGACATTAATTCGATAATTTCCTTCATCTAATTGCAGCGAGCCATTAGGAGAAAATGCAGTATAAACACCTTTATCTGGCGCAGATAAGTCTAGCGCCAAGCTTTTTCGCCCCGTAACAAAGATATTGTCGGCAAAGTCGGTGACCTTTAAATATGGCGCAACCTTATCTGTCATAAACCAGTCTTTTGCCACGCTATTACGCGACTTTGGTTTGTGATAAGCATCAGTTATCAACGGTCCTTCAAAGCCAAAAAAAGCACGATCAATTAAACTGTCATCAGCTTGCTGCCAAACTCGTACATATTCCACTTCAAAATCTGCTGGCAAGTCATGCTCTACTGGTATTCCATGCCAAGGAAAGACTTCTGAATCGAACCATAATTCCATTGGGTTATTCAGAACCCAGCGGTCACCTAGCTCGGCCTGAGTGGCGTGATGAACTAACTCACCGTTGAAAAACATCTTTAAACCATCAGGAAGCCATTGCACTCCATATGTATAAAAGTGTTCGGCTGTTCTACCCGGTACAGGGTGCGGGTGCTTCCAAACCTTGTTTTTCTTTGGATGACCAGGGCGCCAATCATGAATTGAGGTCACAAAGGTAGTTTCAGGGTTTTTGCTGCCAGTTTTCACTTCACCAATTAACTCAAAGATATCTAGCTCTTGCTGAAAGCCAGTGCCCCAAAAAGCCCCTGTCATTGCTGCATCAGGGATTTTAACTTTGACTTCCATGTAGCCATAAAGGAAAGTGTTGTGGCTAATAAGCGCACCTGTTGTGATGTTCTCGTATCGAGAGACTTCTTGTTTTTTTGGAGGCTTGCCGACAAATGGATAGTCCGGCTCCCATTGGGTTCTAATTTTTAACTTACCGTCTTCAACAAACACATTATGAGGTGCAAACTGAGAAGGAGCTCTACCTTTCCAGATATAGAACTCCTTGTTGGTGCCCTGGATATACCATTTTTGGGTATCAATAGAGCCTGCTTCAAACTCATCGCTAAGTTGCTGGTTCAACTTCCAACCTGCTTGGTTTTCAGGGTCTGATAAAGGCGATAGATTAGAGACTGCAAGGATTGATTTATACTCGCCAGCAACAACCGCCGCTTGTTTGTCGTCTCCACCTTTGGTTGCCTCACACCCAAGCAATACCAACAGAAACATAATAGGCAGCAGAGGATAGTTAACTATTTTTTTTATTTTCATGACAAAATCTCTTTAAAAAAGCCACCGTAAAGGTGGCTTTTGTACAAGGCTGTTAGGGAATTAATTAGAAATGTTATCAGTGCGAATAACTGAGTAATCATCTAATAGAATCGATTGACCTTCAGGTAAGCCATATACCTCCCAAAGCGTAAAGACGTCAGTCACAATACTCCAGGTTGCTGGAATCGCCCATTCTTGACTTTCTGACTTATCGTTGACGAACTCGACGTATTGCCACTCTGTCGTTGCTGCAAGCTCAGCAGTAAATATGCCCGCTTCGCCAAAGCGACCAGGAAACCCAGCTGCGCCATCAGGAATGCCTTCGTAATTCCAGGCCACGATGACTTGTCGTAGAGTAATAGGCTCAACCGGTGCAGTCTCAAGTTTTACCCAAACCGCATACTTATAGGTTTTCCCTATCGACTCAGCTCCGCGGCCATAGTTCGCGCTATACCAGTTACGTTGTTTGTTCCAGACTTGTTGCGCCCCCCAAGAATACGGCTGTCCATTTTCATCAACCGCGCTACCAGCAGTAAGCTTAACTGATGCTAAAGAGCCGGAAATGGTCTCTGTTGACGTACCATAAATTGCATTACCACCATAAGGAGCGGTAACACCGTCCATGTCAAAGTCGATATTAAAGCCTGCTGCATGCTCTGACACACCTGGTTCACACATCTCATTAGTGACAACGTTTAGCTCAATAGATTTTCCAGCAACATCAGCAATAGGTGTTGCACCCGTATCGCCAGAGATTATTTCTACAGTGACGTCTGACGCCACGTTTGTATTACTGCCAACATCAAAGACACCAACACCACCAAAGCCATTGCTCACATTCTGGACGTAAGATACATCTGGTGAATTTGAACTACTCCAGTCATAGTCATAACCACCTGTGAGTGTATGGTTTATAACCGACGGCTCAACTTTCACGCCGGCGGCGACGCAAGAGCCAACCATTTTTTCACCAGTAGGAGCACCCAACTCATCAACTTCACCATTAGCAATAGCGATACTGAACGCCGCGGTCACAGTGACATCAGCGCTGCCTTGAGCTTGAGGGTTATCGACACTCGTTGCCGTAATACTTGTTTGACCTGTACTTGTACCTGTCACCAAACCATCTTCATCCACCGTGGCAACTGATGTATCGGCAACAGTATAAGTTAGCGCCGAATTACAGGCATAAGATGGAACAGTCGAGGCGATAACACTCGCTTGCCCACCAGCAGGTAGCTCTAGGGCAGCAACATTCACATCGGTGACCGGATCATCAATAGCGTGCATGACCAACTGCAAAGTTTGCATTGGTAACGACTCACCCGCTTTCAATCGATAGCCATTATCGATAGTGAAACTAATGTCATAAGTCACCATTTTAGGGAAATCAGGGTTACCATCACCGATTGGATTACCATCTTCATCAACATCACCCGTCTCATCGGTGTCGTCACACATTCTCAATGCTTCTGCAAACGCATCAGTATCAATAATGAGCTGAGTTGTATCTTCCGATAATGTAAACGGAGAGATGGTGTGTGTCGGTATGGTATTAGATGGACCTTGAGGTGTCTGAAAGTTGTTTTGTGCCTCAAACTCTAACTGACTTACATTGATGCGCCTGCCCACACTTGATAGCGGTTGGTCACCAACCATCGCACCTTCTATAAGATTTACAGTTTGAATGCCAGATTCCTCTTCAAAACTGGCGCTCAGACCATTAATTGAAAAAGTTATTTGAGTATCACTACCAAACTCTGGGTTATAGCCTTCGTCAGTACCACATGCTGAAAGAGCTAGTATTACGAGAGTCGTTAGCGTTGTTTTTTCCAGTAAGTTATTTTTCATCTTACTTCTCCAAGCTTTATTACCGGCCAAGCTATGGCCGGTTCATGATTTAAATGACGAAAGGTTAAAATGAGCCACGAATACCTAATCGGAATTGACGTCCCGTTTTCCATACCGCAGCAGTCCGCGATGTGGTGACGTCATTTTCCAGAGCATTACCCTCATCCATCACAACCTCTTGTGAATTAGGGTCAAAGGCATTACGTGTGAACGAACTGGTGTAGTAGGTTCTGTTTGTGTCGTCAGTTAAGTTAAGTGCTTGGAATGTAATACTTAAGTTTTTAGTAATGTCATAACTAGAACTAAAATCTAGACGGCTAGTAGACTCTTGCCATGTTGCTCCACCCACAAGACCTCGGTTTACTAGTTGCTCATCGTTAAAGCGATGCGCTAAACGAAGTTGTATACCATTTTTCTCCCAGTAAACTGTCGTGTTGACAGAGTGCTTAGGTGTATAAGGCTGTGGCAGTGGCTTCAAAAATATATCAGTAGCACCAATACGCTGAGCCTCAGACTCTGACTCCTGGAAGGTGTAGTTCATACTCAGACCTAAACCAGATAATAGACCTGGTAAAAAGTCATAGTTTTGGCTATATGCAAGCTCAAGGCCTTTGATATCAGCACCTTTACCATTAGTTACCGTACTTACGTTGGCCACATCACATTCAATTTTCCATTGGTCAAAGAAGCCTGCAACTTGACGCAGTGGCATACAGTCATCTTCATCACCCGGCGTACGATTTTCGTCAAAAGGCAGCAATAAGTCAGCACTTTCTAAATCATACTCTTCACGGACATCCTTATAGTGATACGGCACGATGACTGTTTCTTCAAAATCAGACATATCTTTATAGAACAAGGCCGCTGAGAACATACCTGATTCGTTAAAATACCACTCATAAGATAAATCGATGTTATTAGACTGCAGCGGTTTCAATTGTGCATTACCAGCAGAACCACTAGCTGTATCCCATTGTTGCTCAAAAATTTGAGTGCGTGGGTTTAGTGAGTCAAAGCGCGGACGAGTCATGGTACGACTAACAGCAAAGCGACCAATCATTTCTTCATTAATGGCGTAATTGAGGTTTAAGCTCGGCAACCACATATCATGTGAGCCTTTATTCGTTACCCATGCAATGCGATCTTGTACTTCAGTACCGCTGCCCATCGGACCAGTGAATGCCGTAGTACGATCAATGAATGGCCAAATTTGCCCATTACTCGCAAAGTGTGCCCATGCGTTAGCAGATGTCGGCACTAGGTTACCATTGCTATCGTAAATCATTCCCGGTAAGGCATTATTAGTGATAATGTTACCGTCAGCGTCAGTCCAAACTAAACGGTTAACATCAGGCCCGACTAGCCCATCAGCACCGGGTATCACCCACTGACCTGTAGCAGGGTCATATGGGAAGGTTTCGTCATTACTGCGGTTGTACCCGTGAGTCAACTGCCATGCCCAACAATTTTGTAAATCAGCCTCATTAGCTGGTGCGTAACGGTGGTCAGGAACGCCATCAGGGTTCGTCCCCATTACTGCTCCAGGACAAGCATCTAAATTCATGTTACCCAGCCCACGTTCAACCAATAAGTTATATGGGTCTAGCATTTGAGGGAAACGGATAAAGTTGATTCCACCTACACCTGTAGCTTCAGTATCATCTCGGATATAACGGACACCTAAATTACCCGTTAAACGACCTTCCATGAGTTCAAAATTAGCTTTGAAATAGGCTGCTTTAGTTTCAGTTTCGATTTCACGTGATCCTGAAATGGTTTCTCGAATACCTACCTGACCAGAATCTTTACCAGAGACGATTTCTAGGGCTTTTTCTGCATCCATCATCGGCCAACCACCGAAGAAATCAGCGCCTCTATCACCCTGAATGTCTTCGCCGTAGTTATCATATGGGAATGCATCGCCTGACAGAATGTCTGCAAGACGAATGGTTCCTAAACCGCGAACTTCGAATTCAGCATCAGGGTCTTCCAAATCGATCAGATCTTCACCATTAGTTGTGGCACGGTTTTGAATGCTGACATCTTTGTTTCTTTTCGACCACTTGGCACCAAACTCAATCGAAGTGATGTACTCATTATCCAAGTCATAATTAAAGTCTAAAAATAACGATTTATTAGTATCTTCCAACTCATTCTTACGCAACACTAAACTACCTAAGTGGTTGTGCTGCATATCAAAAGGAGTGAATCGACTGTAAACGTTATTGGAAGTGCCATCAAAGACATCAAATTGAGCGGGAGTCATCCCTGTAGAGTATCCACAATCAGCACCAGAAGAACAATCGTAGCCAACCATTTCGAATGCGTCATGATTCATATTCTCTACAATCTGACGCCCTGCAGTACCCCAAGTTGCGGTGCTAATCGAAATGAAGCGATCATCTTCATTATCATCTGGCGTTTCATCTGTTGTTTGTGAGAAGCCCGCTTTTAAATTCATATTCAAGCGGTCTGTGATTTGATAATCGAAATTTAATGAAGCGACATTGGTATCAACTTCACGCAAACCATAAGCACGATTGAAATTACCTGAAGTTGAACGGCTGCTAGAACGTGCCAATGTGTTAGTCGATAAATCAACGCCATTTAGTGCAGTATTGTCATCCCCTGGATGCATCAATGGTGTAACCGGTGAGAAATTTAATCGTAAGGTATGATTATCGGTCAAAATATCTTGCTGGGTATGGGTTACATCCAATTGAATATCGAGATTATCCATCGGTTGATACTGTAGACCGGTAGAAATCGAAAAACGATCACGCTCATCAGTATTCATTGAGAAGTCGACAACTTCTCTAGCTAATACAAAGAGATCACCTTCATGAAGCTTTTGGGTATCAGGGTCATAATTTATTAGAGAATCCATAGGGTTCAATAATGGATTACCATCATCACCGTAAATTAGATTACCTTCTTCATCTCTCTGGTAACCCAACACTCGAATTGGCATACCACTTTGAATATCGTGTGCGGTTCGACCACTTCCTGCCTCTAAATCAGCGATTGGAATTGCGCCATTAGCCCAATCAGTATTGATTCGGTCTTGGCGAGTTTTTTGAGTATCTCTAGATGCGGTAATAACAAAGCCGAATGTGTCATCAAAGTATTTATCAGCAAAACTAAAGTTAAGTCGCGAATCTGCCTCATCTGAAAATTCATTGTATCGCCCTTCAACAGTAAATGAGCGACGAGGTTCGCTAAGGCCTAATGGTTTAACTGTTCGTAATACAACATTAGCACCTAGCGAGCCTTCATCCTGATCTGCTGATGCCGTTTTTATCACGTCAATTGAAGAAAGAATATCTGAAGAGAAAGAACTTAAGTCAACACTATTATCATTGGTCGCAGCAGAGTTGGAGCCATCGGTACTTAAACCACCGGTTAATGCCACACCGTTCATAGAAATTTGGTTTAATGATGGTCCTGCACCACGTACTGAAATCCGGGTTCCCTCTCCCCCTTCTTCTTGTACAGTGACACCTGTTACTCGTGATAGTGCATCTGCAATATTTTGGTCAGTGGATTTACCCACATCTTCTGCGTAAATCGAATCAGATACGCTTTCAGAATACCTTTTTGCATTTGCCGCCTTACGCAGACTGCTGCGTAAACCTCGCACTTTAATCACTTCAATGTTTTCAGTTTCTTCAGCCTTAGCATTTTCAGCCTTTTCATCTTGTTCTTCAGCATAAATTGGCATGGCAAATAATCCAGCCAAAATCGCTGAAGATACAGCTGATAATTTGAATATGTGACTCATTATAGTCCCCCGGTTTTTTTCCTTATCAGGCTGACAACATAGAGAAGTCGCCCAACTATTTTATATTTACCCGGTACTGCTAGATAAACGTTTATAAGTGAATGAATTCAAAGCGATACCACACGCCCCCAATGTTACTTACGGTGGTATCTATCCATTCGTTCAATGTCATAATTTTCAAACTTTCGCTTCAGTAACCACCGCGGTCTTTCTAACGTTGATTCCCAATCGAAAAGGGTTTTGAACATCGCCTTGACCCGTTCAGGTTCACTCGCGGCGAGGTCATTCAGCTCTTGCTGGTCATTTGGTAAGTAATAAAGTTGTGCAGGACGATCAGGGAAACGCATTAGTTTCCAGTCGCCAACTCGAATAGCTGCTCGTACATCTTTTTTCCAGTACAAGGTATGATGAGGACGTGCTTTATTGTCCCCCGCGATATAGGGCAGTAAGTTGACCCCATCAATATTTGACAACTCAGTTATTTGGCCATCAGCTGCGGCATAAAAGGTAGGTAATAAATCAAGTAAGCTAACTGGATAATCGTATTGTGAACCGGCTGCAAACTTACTTGGCCAAGAGGCCACAAAAGGTACGCGAATTCCACCTTCAAGGTGGTTTGATTTACTGCCACTTAATGGTGAGTTGTCTGATGCATTACGATCTGTTGGTCCACCATTATCATTGGTAAACACAACAAGTGTATTGTCTGCGACTCCAAGCTCTTTAAGCTTATCGATAATCTTGCCTGACGCCCTGTCTAGCGCTAAGGTCATCGCGGCTACCGTTTTACGGTCTCCCGTTAGTGATGGGAATTGAGCAAGATCCTCTTCGGTTGCATCCATTGGCGTATGAACAGCATTGAACGAAACAAAAGCGAAAAATGGCTTATTTGCTTTAACGCTTTTTTCAATAAATGCGTTAGTTTCACTGGCTAGCACATCAGTTAGATAACCTTGATGCTCTTTCAATACACCAAAGTTTCTCTCCATAAGGTCCAGCTTGCTAGGAGGCGTTTTAACACTGTCATAAGCAAAATAGCTGCGCGCGCCACCTCTAAACCCATAGTATTCATCAAAGCCACGCTTTAGAGGGTGGAACCTATCAGCGCCTCCCAAATGCCACTTGCCATAGAACGCAGTGCTATAGCCTTGGCGCTTTAAATGATCAGCAATGGTTTTTTCTGATAAGGGAATCCCCATCTCACTACCATCATGAGCTGAGTTTTCACTCATGAAACCAGGCACATTGTTCTCTTCGAAACCAAACCTTTGCTGATAACGCCCCGTCATCAAACCTGCTCTCGAAGGCCCACAGGTAGGGTCTGATACATATGCTTGAGTAAATTTAACACCATTAGCGGCTAATGCATCCAGATTAGGTGTTTGCATGACACTACTACCTTGAAAGCCAAAGTCGGCATAACCGGCATCATCAGCAAATAACAAAACGATATTTGGCTTTTCTTCAGCGCTACTCACCATTTGTGAAAAACAACACAGCCCCAGCAGCATCAAAGCAGCAGTTAATTTACTCATTTTTTTGACCTAATTATTTATAAGAATGGAAACACGTTTATTGGTTAGGTATTCATGTAAACTGTACTTAGAACAGTCCTTGCCGACTCCGCTTTGCTTGAGCCCACCATGAGGCAATTGCACACCGTAATGCACTTCATTTATGCAAACGCTACCGGCATCAATTTCCTCAGCGGCGGTCATCGCTCGTTGGAGGTTGGTGGTATACACATAGGCAGCAAGCCCAAGATCACAATCATTGGACATAGAAATAACGTCATCTGAATCGCCAAAAGGAATAACAGCTAGTACAGGGCCAAAGATTTCATCACAAGTCAGCGCCATTTTATCGGTGCAGTCAGCCAAAATTGTTGGCTGTAGATAAAAGCCACTTTTGCCTTCTGGTATACCACCACCCATGACAACCTTGGCACCTTGAGCTACCGTGTTTTCGATAGAGGCCAAGATACGCTGGCGCTCTTTGTCACTCATTAGAGGTCCCATGATCCGGCCTTCTTCACGCCCAACTCCCAGGCGAATGCCTTGGGCATGTTGTTTGGCTTTTTCAATAAACTGGGTATAAACGGATTCATGAACAAAACAGCGGTTCGGTGATACACATACCTGGCCGCTATTAGCAAACTTTAAATCAATAATGTCAGTGACGGCTTTGTCTAGCTCGGCATCGTCATAAACAATCACTGGCGCATTGCCACCTAACTCAACCGAGAAATGTTTAACGCTGGTACAAGCCGTCTGCATTGCTCTCACGCCAGCAGAGGTGGAACCAATCATGGTGAATAGCGCAGGCGTTTTGCTAGTAAGGAGTGGATTAGTCACATCATAATTGTTACTTGAGATGACATTAATAACACCAGAAGGAAACCCTGCTTCAAGTGCTAATTCTGCACATCGCAGTGTCGCTAATGGTGTAACCTGTGAAGGCTTAATAATACCGGTGCAACCTGACGCCAAAATTGGCGCCACTTTATAACCGAAGTTCAATAGAGGGAAGTTCCAGGCAAGATAGCCCACCACTACACCTAATGATTGTCGTTTGATAAAGTGATGAAAACGACCATCTGGGTCTTGAATCACAGGCTGATCAATTCGCTTCATTTCTTCAACAAAGAAACGCAAACAAGTCACTAACATACCAAAGTCATATTCAGCATTATCAACTGGTTTGCCAGTTTCACTTATTAAAATATCAACGATTTCATCTTTATTTGACTCTAGAATGTCAACATAGCGCAAGATCAATTCTTCGCGGGTTGCCAACGATGTTTTAGACCAGGTTTTAAAACTTTCAGAAGCCGCTTTTAGGCAATCTTGAACCTGCATAGGATCAATATCTGGAACCTGCGCAATAACTTCTCCAGTATCTGGATTTACTACATCAAACTGCTGTTGAGAGCTAACTAGTTCGCCGTTTATTAACATTGAATATTGAGTCATACTATTTTGTTTCCGTTGATAAAACTGTGAAATGAGATAAAGCATTTTCATCAATTTCTACACCAAGTCCAGCCTCTGTCGGCACATTAGCCTCACCCTGGTGTACTTCTACGTTTACTTTAAAAAGCTCATCCCTCAATGGGTTCTCTGTCCGGTCATACTCAAGCAGTAACGGCTTAGCTTCGCCTCTACCTGGTTCTGAATAACTTGTCGCAAGAAAATGCGTAGCAGCAGCTAGGTTAAGTTGTGTTCCCCATACGTGTGGGATCATGTTGATACCGTTTGCTGACGCTAGGTTGCGAATTTTTATCGCTTCACTTGGTCCACCGCAGTACGCAAGATCGGCCTGCACTAACTGCACCCCACCTTGACGAATAAGCTGATTGAATCCGTAGCGAGTCTGCTCGCATTCTCCAGTGGCAATCGCAACGCGAGTTTGAGCTTGCAACTGCTTAAATAAATTTGGATGCTCTGGCGATAACGGTTCTTCAAACCACTCGTAACAGTTATCTTCAAGCACTTTGGCTATATAAGCAGCCTCTTGTAAGTCATACGCATGATTAGAATCAGCTGCTAAAACCATATCTGGCATTGCTTGTCGCATCGCGACAATTAACTTCTTATCAAATGCCACATTCTTACCGATCTTAATCTTCATCGCTTTAAAGCCACTAGCGGCATGGGTTAATGCTTCCTCAACTAACGTGGCAATCAAACTTTCTTCAGCCATATCTTGAAAATACATGCCGGTTGCATAACAAGGGACCTTTGCTCTAGAACGTCCTCCCATTAGCTCACTGACACTCAGCCCTAACGCTTTACCTTTCAAGTCCCATAACGCCATATCAATACCAGACATGCCTGCCATCATTACGCCAGAGCGAGCAAAATCCAAAGATGAGCGCCACATGAAATGCCATAAACGCTCTGTTGCTATAGCGTCTTCATTAATCAGGCGAGGGGCGTAAAACTTTTCTACACAAGCTTGAATAACAGCAGCAGGGCCATAGCACTCGCCCCATCCCGATAAGCCGCTATCAGTAATAACTTCAACCAGAAGCACATTACGTTCTGAGTATGACCACTGTGAAAAACCAAATGGTTTATCTAGTTCACTACGTACATGATGCGTTTTTATGCATGTTATTTTCATACTGAATTCCTGCTAGATAAGGGAGTAACCTACAAATCAGCCCAAATCATACCTAATTGCTTATACTAACTATTTAAACATATGATGTTTAAGATCGCAACACGAGCGAAACAAAAAAATAACAAATGTTCAATCCAAGGGAGTTCATGCAAAGGGAGGGGAATATGTCTAACGACAGACTGTACTGCTAGTCGCTATTCACCGCGACTACCTGTATTGATTTTCTGAAGTGCAAAATGAGAAATAAAAAAGCAGCGCAATTGCGCTGCTTGCAACGAAAATTGTTGCAAAGACCATCAGCCTGCAGGCGGTGGGAAGCTCTCATGAAATCGTGGCATAGATGCTTCTCGCCACTCAAAACCTTCTTTGTGAATATGAAACCACCTTGGCTGAGTGTGTGTCCAAGACCAGGCTTCCATCTCAGCTAGCATTTCTCGCAACACCATTGGGTATTGCTTACTAATATCTTTCGTTTCACCAGGATCTTTATCCACATCAAACAGCTGCCAACTACCCTTAGTGTTAATCGCTTTGAAGTTATCTTTTCGACCAGCTATCTCTGAATAACCTTTACGATGTCTAACGGCATAAATCATTTCTCCCTGCCTTGCAGGTTGCAATGATTTCACGGCCTGAAAGATATCTTTTCCATCAAGTTGTTTGGAGGGCGAAATTGGTGCGTTAGCAATGCTGGCAAAAGTAGGGAAGAAATCTAACGTAGTCACTGGGTGAGTATATGTTTCTCCGCTAGTAATCTGTTGTGGCCAGTGAAAGAACATAGGTGTGCGATAGCCACCTTCTGTAACATCTCCCTTTTTCCCCATCAAAGGGGAGTTACTGGCTCCTGTAGAGGGTTTTCCACCGTTGTCACTTAAAAATACAATCAAGGTATCTTCAAACTGTCCCGTTGCTTTTAAGCTATCTACAACCTGTTTCATTCCTCTGTCTACTGCATAAACCATTGCGGCATAGACTTGGCGTTTTCTGTCTTTAATATTAGAAAACTTCGCCATATCTTCAGCTTTTGCCTGCATAGGAGTATGCGGCGCATTGTATGCAAGATAGAGAAAGAAAGGTTGCTGAGGTTTTTTAGCGGCAGCTTCAATAAACTTAACCGCCTCACGAGAGAGTCCATCAGTTACATATTCGGTTTCATCCACCTCTACACCATTGCGTTCTAATGGGCGAAGGTATTGAAAAATATCATGTTCCAGCCCTTGATTAGCTTGCCTAGAGTACATTTCTGAAAACTTTTCAGGCAAATAATGGTGTCCACCATTTAAAAAACCATAAAACTCATCAAAGCCACGATTATTAGGATGATATGGTTCAGCTTGCCCGAGATGCCACTTACCTATAACACCAGTGTAATAGCCAGCGTCTTGCAAGACTTTACTAATAAATAACTCATCTGTCGGAACCCCTAATCCACCTGAGCGACTACTTGTAGGTAAGTTAAACTGTGCACCAAACTTATGAGGGTATCGGCCTGTCATCAAACCTGCTCGGCTTGGGCCGCAAAATGGATGAACATTATAAGCCGATGTAAATTTTGTTCCCCCTTCAGCAAGCGCATCTAAGCTAGGGGTTTGAATATCTGTAGCCCCATTAAACCCTACATCGGCATAACCTAGATCATCTGTAAGTACTAACAGAATATTAGGTCGAGACTCTGCAGCCATTAATGAGCAGGGACTCAGCAGGAGTATGCACAACGAAACAATTAACTTCTTCATGGTCAGATATTCCTTAATCTAATTATTGATTAGTAGCTGTTAAATAAGGTTTGGCATGATATTTAAGTTTGCTTACTGACGGGTCATCGACACGCTCAAGCTCAGACATTAAAAGTTCAACCATTTGCTTGCGTATCTGTCGATAGGCATTGTTTGTAATCACATTGGTGACTTCACCAGGATCTTTCTTTAAGTCATATAACTCATCACGGTTATCACCAGGATTCCAAACAAATTTGTACTCAGGCGTTCTCACTGCCCGAATACCGAACCATGCGCCGTTGTACCACTCGTAAGCATATAATGCGACATCCTGCAGACCGTTCTCAGCTTTATCTCCATGCATCATTAAAGGATATAGGTCATGACCATCTACATCGCCATCACTAGCTAGTCCCATTATATTGGCCAACGTCGGAGTAATATCCAATAGCGACACTTGTCGATGAATAGTCCGTGGAGCGAGGGTAGGCGCTTTGATTAACAATGGCATTCGCATCAGTTCATCGTAAGCGTATGGGCCTTTATCATATAAACGATGCTCACCTAACATGCTCCCTTGGTCGCCAAGTAAGACGATGTGTAAATCGTCATAAATCCCTTCTTCTTTGGCAGTTTGAATAAGCTCTCCAATCATTCGATCAACCATGGCGATAGCACCATAGTAAAAGCTGCGGGCTTTACGCCAGTCGGTATCAGTCATATGACCAACGTCATGCCAGGGCCACCAAACACCATCTTGTGCCAGTGGTTTATTAACTCTTTTAGCAAGGTGATTTTCAGGCAGCTGCAAGGTGCTTGGGTCATACATGCTGGCGTATGGCTCGGGTACTCGATAGGCAGGGTGAGGCTGATTAAAACTTATCACGCCAAAAAATGGCCTTTCATCTTTTGCCATTTGGCGCAGCATTTTCTTGCCAGCAGTGACTTTTTTGTATGCTTCAGTGTCTTTATAAGTTCCTTTTAAGGTTTTGTAGTACTCGTGTTTTTCGCCGTTTTCATCTAGCTTCCCCTCATAGTAACCTTGTACCTGAGGCACTTTGGCATAAGGGGTATATACACGACTAAATCGCTCTCTTGGCTCGTGCCCATGCGCTAAATCGATTTCCGCCCCTCGTAACTCCGTCCCTCTAGCACCTAAGTGCCACTTGCCTACATGCCCAACTAAATAACCTGCTTCAGATGCTCTACGTAATAAGCCACCCTCATTTAAATCCAGCTCGGCTAAACGAGTTGAATACAACTCAACATTGTCATCTAAACCGGTTTTATGCCCCCACCTTCCGGTATAAAAAGCCGCCCGAGATGGTGAGCAAAGTCCAGTTGTTGACATGGCATTATCAAATCGAGTCGATTCAGAGGCTAGTTGATCAATATTAGGTGTCGAAACTGGGCCGTTGCGATATGAAAACGAGTCAAAGCGCATATCATCAAACATCAATACCAACACGTTGGCGTTCGGTCGAACTGTCTGCTCTTTATCGGTAGCTGAGCAGATACAAGGGATAAGCGATAACAATACTGCACTAACCTTCAAAATATATCGTTTTGAGAAGTACGCACATATTCGACCGTTATTTGATGCTGACATTAACCCACTCCCGAAATTAAGGATAAATGAAGATGAGTATCGGACTCAAAATACCACTCAACACAAACTCACCACATACAATCTATGTAAACATATGATGTTTTATTACGCAACATAAATTTAACCTGGGCGCAAATAGTAGGAATAGGGTAGTGCGAAACATTAAAACCAAAAGCCTCTGAGCTATAAACTCAAGAAGCTTAAGCCAGATAGCGAACTATGCCGATTTAAAGATACAAAAAAGGCCTCAAAAGAGGCCTTTAAAAACGCTAAACATCAAAATTTTCTTTTAACCGCCTAATGGCATCATTTAGAAGTTTTTCCGTTAACATTTCAGCTTTATCAGCATCACCAGTCTTGACTGCGTCACAGACTTCGCGATGAAAAAGTACAGAGTCACTATTCTTTCTTGGGTCTTGATTAGTAATTCGTACACTGACTAATAATGCAGAATAGATCACTCCTTCCATCGCCGTTAAAAATTCGTTGTTAGCCGCCCGTAGCATGGCTTTATGAAACAGGGCATCAGCAACAATAAACTTCTCCACAGAGCCACTTTCTTGCTCCATTCGAATACAGGCATTTTCAAGTTCGGCAATATCTTCCGGTGTTGCACGTTCAGCAGCCCATCTCGCGGCTTTAGGCTCAAAAGCTAACCGAACATCCATTAATTGATTAATAAACTCAGCTCTTGGCGTGGCGGTAACATGCCAAGCAAGCACATCATCGTCCAAGAGTATCCACTCATTACGAGGGCGAACCTTTGTCCCAATCCCCCGACGAACATCTAATAAACCTTTTCCAACTAAGATTTTAACCGCATCTCGGATTACAACTCGACTCACTTGAAAACGGTCCGCTAACGCATTTTCATCGTCGAGCAAGGCCCCTGGCTCATAGGAGCCTGCCACGATTCTTCTGCCTAACTCCCTGGCTACCTGAACCGACAAGCTTGGTGTCATTTTTGCTGCGCGTTTTAAGTCGTAATATACTAATTCACTCATCGTGGCTGTCATTGTCCTTAAGTTCGTTGTTAAAATAACAACATAAACATCAGATGCTTGTCTTGTATGATTATATCAACAACGTAACAAATTGCACTGTCTTAGTATCAATTAGTTTACTAAACCTGAATCATACTCACCCTTTAAATGCTTAAAGTTACTGATGAATGCTTCTGCATTCTTTTTTATTTCTTCCAGCTCCATAGCTGGTTTATATAAAGATGAGCCTAACCCAAAACCAGACACGCCTAGCTTAATATAGGGTCTCATACTGTTTGAATTGGGTTCAATGCCGCCAACTGGATAGCATAACGTATTTTCCGGCAGCACTGACATTAAAGCAGATAGCCCTGCGTGCCCCAGCGCGTTAACAGGGAATATCTTCAAACCTGTTGCGCCGTACCTTAATGCATCGAATGCTTCTGTCGGTGTAACGACTCCGGGGAAAACTGCACAACCAGCACTTACCCCCATCTGAATCACTTTCGAGTTGACGTTTGGCGTAACGATCAATTTCGCCCCAGTTTGAATCACCTCATAAGCGAGCTGAGCAGACGTCACAGTCCCTGCACCAATCAAATACTTGTCACCATACTTATCGACCAGCTTTTGAATGCTAATCAATGCATCAGGGCTATTTAACGGAACCTCAATCATAGTAAAACCCTGTGAAATGAGTACTTCTGCTACATCAAGGCACGTAGCCGGTGTTACCCCTCGTATAATGGCTATAAGTGGAAACTGTTTGGACAGTTCAAATGGCGTATACATGTTTTTCCTCACGTTTCAGTGCAATCATACCGGCTAAAAAACAACGATCACCGCAGACTATTTCACTCTGTTTTTCTAAATGATTTAATGCAAATTGATAGCGTTCACACATCTTTTGGTTACCAACAAGATAATAAAATGGCTGTGACGTTTGTTTTAGTTCAAAGCCTATCAACATACCGGAAAGGTAATCTCCCACTTGAGAGTCTGATAGTTTGCCAAACAAACGATGCGTCCAACCAAGAAAAATTTGATGGGTAAACTCCCCTTGCTGGGCATCATCAACCCCGGCTAAAAAACTTGTTTCTTCAAACTCATCATCAAGCGTTATCCCTTTGCCCAACAAACTGTGATTGATCAATAAACTAAACACTTCACCTGTTAGGTAACTTTTAAAGTCCACTATCTGTTGACGATCAATACAGGCATGCTTGGAATGTGTTCCAGGCAAGATGGCTGATAGTTCATTTTTTTGAGTCAATAATGACAAGCCAAGGAGTTGTACTTCCTCGCCGCGCATAACATCATACTGCTTGTCTGTTTGATGACTGATACCGGGGTAAATAGTCCCGGTTACTCCCCAGGGAAGCTGAAAGCTGTGTTTTCCTCGACTAAGTAGCGCGGCACTAGCAGGAGTAGAAACATAGTCGACATTTATCCACCCTTTTAGCGACCCCACCATTCCAGCCATATAGATTGGCAAGTGTTGGTAACGACCTAACCAAGCTTCTAGTACCTCAGCAAGGGATGAACCAAATTGACCATCAGGAACCTGAAGCAAGCCTAAAGGTAATGTTCGCAGCTCAATACAGTTGTCATGCTCACCCATCGCAAAAGCACGAAAATTGGTGGTGCCCCAATCGATAATCAAATAAGTAGTTTCATTAAGTGTTGATAAACCCAATGCTTTAGCTCCATTACAATTAAAAAACTGACATTTATGCTTTAGCTAAATCCATCTCAATAGCTTCGATCGTTTTGCCCTTGGTTTCAGGTAAAGTGAAATACATCACTACTGTCCCAATCAATCCAATCATTGCGTACAGAGCAAAAATACTCGCAACCCCCATGTTGTCGAGCTGCCAAGGGAAGAATTGCTGAATCGACCAGGATGAAACCGTTTGCACTAACGCAGCAAAAGGCAACGCGACACTTCGAACTGAATTAGGGAATATTTCTGAAAAGACGACCCACATGATTGGACCAATAGATAGGTTGAAAGCGGCTAGAAATGCAAAAATACCAAAGAGTACTGCCCCAGCATTAATCCCTTGCTGTGTTGCGTTAATTATCGGACCTGTAACTAAAGGCAACTCACTTGGCGTAAACAAGTCAGCGAGTGCACTTTTTAAAGCTACATCTGAATCAAAATGCTGACCTTTTAGTTTTACCAGCACTTTAGAGTCGATATCTTCCTTCGCAAGCGCTGCACTAATTTGCTCTATCGCATCAGAAGAAAACTGATAGCTTGCCTGGCTAAAACCATAGTATGTCGAGCTATGAGCAATTACGACCAAAACCAATCCTGCAAGTGTCAGCGTTCGGCGTCCAAGTTTCTCAACAAAGCCAATCGCAATAAAAGTAGAAACCAGACCAACAACACCAATGACAGTCGTTTGCAAGAATGTGTCTTCAACACTCATACCGACCTGTTCAAACACCATAGGTGCAAAAAACAATACGGCATTCATACCCGTCGCCCCCTGCACCACTGCGTAGGCGGTCGCCAGCAAAAGAACAAATCGTAAACGCTTACTGAACAGTATTTTCAGTTGACTAACAGTGTCTTGAGAGGTTTGCTCTGAAAAGCTTTTGTTAACCTGTAGCAGTAATGGTTCAACTTGTTCCGGAGGGCTAATTCTTGCAAAAACCACTCTAGCTTCATCGGTGCGCTGCTTTTTAACTAGCCATCGAGGGGACTCTGGTAACGTCATCAACAAAGCAACCCAGATTATATTGGCAATTAACTCAGCACCCAGCATAAAACGCCAGACATTGTGGTGGTCTAAAAAGGCGACACTGTCCATGAACTCAATTAAGAAATAATTGATCACAAAAGCAAGTAACAAGCCTAAACCAATCATGAATTGGTTCACCGAAACAAATTTGCCCCGGGTTTCAGCAGGTGCTATTTCTCCAATATACATTGCTGACACAGTAATAGAGGCAAAAGCTACACCACCAATAAACCGCCCTACAACGAGCATTTCGTAACTAATGGCACTTGCAGAGACTATTGAAGATAACGAGTACGTTAATCCAATCGCCAGTAAAACCTTCGCTCGACCAAATCGTTCACATAAGGTACCAGTGAAGAACAGCGCGACGATAACCCCCAGCAGTGCACACCCTACAACAGTCCCCTGCTGAATAGCATCAAGCCCAAACTGTGCACTAATAAAGCGCAATGCTCCTGAAATGTTTGCTGCATCCAATCCAAAGATGAAACCACCAAACGCTGCAATCATTGAAAACCTAGTCACATTGGCATACTGACTTTTTTGCATAATTTTTTGCCAACCTATATACATAATATTATTTTAAACATAGTATGTTTAAAATATGTTAAATACAAGCAGCAAATCTACAACATTTTAATTAGGGAGCATTTTGCAATGAGTCAACTAAAACAAAAGCACCAAGACTACTGCCACAACTTCCTGTTGTTGTGCTTTTATTGCACAGTCATCATATTATTAAGTAATCATGCTCAAGCAGATGGCACTAAAGTTCATAACCTTCAAGCTGCTAAACCTTTTAGTGTGTTACCCAACAACTGTCCAACACCTGATGCATTTGCCATCGCTCCAGATGGTTCTTTAACGCTATCTTGCCCTAACTATGCCAACAACCAACTCCAAGGGGAGCTTTTCTCATTGAAGCCCGATGGGAGTGTTCGTCATCTCACGACAGTCCCAAGATTGGGGCTGACAAAAAAAGCAAATCCAATGGGCTTAGCTTACGATGAGCATGGTGCACTTTATGTCGCAGATGCTAGGGGAGTAAAGCAAGGACGTATTCTCAAGCTCACCTTTAGTGACAAGCAACTAACTGATACTCAAGTGATTGCTTCTGGATTAAACCCTAATGGGCTTAGGTACCATCAAGGTGGGGTTTATGTAACACAACTGACCATGCCTAAAGTAAAGTCCACCAAAATGACGAGTGCAATCTACCGATTTGACGCTAATCAACGCAATTTACAAGTGACAAACACGTTGGAAGATCCTCAGATTATCTTTACGGTAGAAACTCAAAACCCAGTTATTCAGATAGGTCTTGATGGTATTGTATTCAACTCTCAGGGCGACCTTTATGCTGGTAACCTAGGGGATGGAGAGATATATCGCCTTAAGTTATCTGCCTCAGGACGAGTTGAGCAAACTAACTTATTCGCTACCCTACCTAATACAGCTCGAATAGATGGAATGGTTTTCGGTGCTAATGATGTGCTTTATGTTGCCGGTTTCGGCTCTAATCAAATTTTTTCAGTTTCCCCTACTGCTGAGGTAAAACTCATTGCTGATTACCCAGACAACAATGGGGCAAACGGGCAAATTGACCAACCCGCGGACTTAATTATCTATCACGAAAAATTAGTGATATCTAATTTTGATTTAATGAAAGGCAAAGGAATTAAGAACACACAACATAGTCAGCCTTATACGCTGTCGTATATTGATGTAAAACAATAAACATAACTACTTACAGATGCTCCTGTATAAGCAGAATTAGAAAGAGGTAAAACATGAATGCTCGTAATACCAACGACAAGGGGATTGTCGGTAATGCTCAAAGCCCGCACGTGAAACTTAAAGCCACTAATTTTGGCGATTGTCAGTGGACAACTGGCTTTTGGGCCGATAAAACCCAAAAAGCTATCGACGTTATGGTCCCTTATATGGGGGATGTATTAACGGGTGATGTCGGCCATGCCTTAAACAACTTTAAAATTGCAGCAGGAATGAAAGAAGGTAAACACCAAGGCATGTATTGGCATGATGGTGACTTCTACAAGTTTCTAGAGGCAAAAACCTATGCTTATGCCCTGTCTAAAGATGAAAAAGTACTGGCAGAGCTAGATGAGTACATTGAAATCATTGGCAAAGCTCAAGAGCCCGACGGTTACTTGCAGACCCAAATCCAACTAAAAGTTGATGAAGATGCAGAGCGTTATTCAAACCGTAAGTACCATGAGATGTACAACACAGGTCATTTACTTATTACAGCTTGTGCTCATTATCGTTTAACCGGTAAGCGTAGCTTTTTAAACATAGCTCTCAAGCATGCAGACTTGCTTTATACCATCTTCTTCCCTGACACCAAACACTACCAACGCTTTGGCTTTAACCAAACACAAATTATGGGATTAGTGGAGCTTTATAGAACGGTTGGTGATAAGAAATATTTGGAACTTGCGAAGAAGTTTATTGACCGTCGCGGAACCTATGAAATCAAACATGACTCCACAACCGTTGGGTACCCAATTGGCGATATGGTGCAGGAAAGAACGCCACTTCGAGAAGAAACCGAACCTGTAGGCCATGCGGTATTAGCACTGTACTACTACGCTGGTGCAGCTGACGTTTATGCGGAAACAGGCGAAGACGCACTCATTACAGCACTTGATCGATTATGGGAAAGTGTGATCCAAAAGAAAATGTATGCAACCGGAGCCGTTGGTCAAACTCACTATGGTGCATCAGTAAACCGCGACATGATTGAAGAAGGCTTCATTGATGACTATATGATGCCAAACCTTACAGCTTATAACGAAACCTGCGCCAATTTATGTAATGCCATGTTTAGTTTCCGCCTGTTAGGTATCCATGGCCAAGCCAAGTATGCAGATATCATCGAATTGGTCATGCATAACAGCGGATTATCGGGTATTGGTCATGAAGGCAAAGATTATTTTTACGCAAACCCACTACGGATGATCCACAATACACGTGATTATGACGCGCATGCTGACGTAACAGAAACACCAAATCGCGAAGGTTACTTGGCTTGTTTCTGCTGTCCTCCAAACTTAGTTCGTACTATTTCGAACCTTTCAGGTTGGGCTTACAGCATGGCGGACAATGGTGTTTATGTGAACCTGTACGGTGGCAACCAATTGAATAGCCAAATGTTAGATGGTTCATCAATCAAACTAACCCAGGACACAGACTACCCGTGGAAAGGTTTAGTTAAGCTAACGGTTGAAGAATGTCGTGAACAAGCCTTTGAAATCGCACTGCGTATTCCAGGATGGGCGCAAGGTGCAACCATCACTGTAAATGGGGAAGTGTTAAATATTGCAACAACGCCTGCAACTTACGCTTTAATCAACCGCAACTGGCAAGCTGGAGATGTGGTCATTATCGATATCCCTATGGAAGCCACGTTTATTGAAGGACACCCGCGTATAGAAGAAGTACGTAATCAGGTAGCGGTTAAACGTGGCCCTATCGTTTACTGTATTGAAACACCAGATTTACCGGCAAGCACTAAAATTTTAGACGTGTATGTAAACGGTGACACTAGACTTGAGGTCAATCATCAAGACGATTTACTTGGTGGTATTACGACAATTAACGCTGAGCTTTTACTGCGCAAAAATACAAAAACAGACTCTATGTATAGTGCGTTAACAAAACCTAACTGGGAAAGTGTTAATACCCAATTAGTTCCTTACTTTGCATGGAGTAACCGAGGACTAGCTGAAATGACGGTATTTATGCCAGTTAAGTGGTAAACCCAATCCCCAAGCAAAAGGCCACAATAACATACGTTTTGTGGCCTTTTTTACACATCTTTGTAAGCAATTGAGTTAACAGAGAAAGTAGTGGAGCTCGGAGAGGAAATAGTAACTTGGATACTTAACCTCTACTCGGGATAACAAAGCCTTTAACTCTGAAGCGACATCCACGTCATTAGAGTCAATTTAGCAGCCTAACAAGGTAAAACTATAAGCAAATGGTTTTATCTATTACGCTGATTAACATTACTTACTGCTTCACGTTATAAATTTGACTAGCCTCTCCAAGCATAAGAAAAAGGCTAGCCATAAAAGGACTACTGAATCGTGACCTCAACCAGCATCACACCCTCACTAGATAGCTCAAAACGAGGAGACACATCATTACTCGTCATCAAATCAGTAACTTTGACAACTTTTCCATTAGCAGAGTCCAACTCGAGAGAAACGGTTTCATGGCCTAAGTTCATAATGTTGACCAAATAGCGACCATTTTGCTGCGGTACAACTCGCCACATAGTCGTTTTAAATGGCTTACCATTCTCTTCTTTCAATATGATCTGAGGCAAACTTGAATCATCCAATGTCCCCATAGTTAACTGAGCTAATTTTGCTATGTCATCGGTGTTAGCTTCTACTAACTTGCCCTTACCACTAACCAACTTAGCCTTACGTTTTTGGCCATATTCGTTTAACGATAAACTCGCTGGTGTATCAACTATGACTGTGCCGCCATTATCAAGATAGAACTGCAACGTCTCAAACTCTTCATCAGTCACAAAACGATTGTTATAGACTACGATAGTATCCCACAGACTATGGTCTTGCTTTCTAATAATATTATTGGTGGCAAATCCAAGAGGATAACCTTCAAAATAGAACTGTTCGTAAAACTCTGACATCTGTGTCATATACTTATCGCTATTGATGGCTGAAGTTTCAGAATAGAACAAACGGACTGGGCGCTTTTGCTCACGTAAGGAAACAATTTCTTCAGAGAAACTATTTAAGTCGTACATCACCTGCGTGACTTCATTAGTCACATGTGGCTGCATATTATTTGAACCAGCATAAGCCCCAGCAAGGCCGGGATCAAAGAAATCTAATTCACCTTCTAAACGATCTTCTGGTGAGCCATCAGGGTCACGAGCCCAAAACCACCCCATATTGGCGTCCATACCATGAAGCGTTGCTAACCAGTAAACACTGCGTACATAACTAGTGCGGGTATCTAAGTCACGCCATTGACCTGAAGACAAAAAGTGTGATTCTGAATTAACGTTAATTTTGTCAGGAGCTACCGACTCCATAAAATCATGAAACATACTCACAATACGCCAATAATAAGCATACTTTTCTAACCAGTCAGATGATTTACCAGGCCTAATATTGGCACTACCAAATGACTTAGCATCATGACCAACCATGGTGGTCAGTTCAGCCAACGCCTCCGTATCGATACCACCTGAGCGACTATCTTCCATAAACATACGAGGCATTACTTTAATATGGGTGTCGGCATCTGGATTAACGGCATGTAACTCGTTTTGCATAAAGGTAAACCAATCCGTTCCGCGATCCATGTTATAACGCATCCAGTCATACCAAAGCGGTGTCCCCTTTAAAGCAGTATCCATCGGGATTTCGACAGTGACATCATTAAAGGTTTTAAATTGGGTGTTCCAGTTTTCATTTAAGCGCGAAATATCGCCAGCGTACTTGTTATCAAGCCAGGTTTGAAATTTTGCCAAAGTATATGACGAAATATCATTCATCTCTTTAAAACGATTTGTCCAATGCCCTTTTTCAGAAAACCAATGAGGTTCATTAGCCAATACAAAGCCTAATTCCGTCACTTTCTTGCCTTTTGTTAGCCTGGCAGTTTCACGGATAATCTGACTCCAAACCTCCCGAGCTAATGGGTTATCAACATCAAAACCTGTAAATAGAGAGCGCCCTTTACGGACTTCAGGTTCTCTTTTCTCTACCCATTCAGGAATCCCCATGATCCAATAGACTAAAAAGCCGATGTTCGTATCAGGAATTTGCGTCAGTTCTTTCATTAACTTTTGATCAAATGTGCCATCTTCTTTCAGCAAAAATGAATTAATCGCACGGTCATGGTCAACCTCATAAAGGTTTTGCCCACCATGGTATAAGGCACCTAAATGGTCATTATAGATTTGAGTATTTGTGAGCGGTTGGCCAACAGTTTTTGAAAAATAATCATAAGGGAAAATAGGCTTACCCTTGCTAATAAACATGTTTTCACCAGCGGTTGTGCCTTGCCAGTCGACTTTGTTGACTGGGCGACGCGTTATCACTCCGCGCAGCTCTTTGTCTAAAGCTTCAATACCAGCATCAAGTATCTCTATGACCTTTCTTCTTTCAAAGTCAGGTAAATCTGCGGCCAATTGATGTTTATCTTCGGCATAATAGCGTTCATAGCCGAATGCATCAGCAATGACTTGAGGGTTAGCTTCGTCCCAATTGGCGAATATCAAGAATTGCTCAGCAAACCAAATTATGGTCTCTTCTCGAGCGATATCAATATTGTTCGATTTAGCCCGCTGCATCATTGTTTTCAAGGTATCTATTTTTACGCGCGCTTGCTGCTCATAAGACAACTCTTGTTGAACAACCTGTATAGCTTCATTTGGTGTTTGAACTTGTTGGCTGCATGCTGTACCCAACAAAACTAGCGGAGCTAAAATTGCTCCCTTAAAGTGATATTTCAAAATCATCTCCTTTTTAATGGGCCCATGCCGACATCATCCTGACTGTGCCAATACAATAACATCACTCCTTAATATACATCATATGTTTAAGACTGTATGCTATTTGTTAAATTTTTGAGTAGTATCTTTTCATATGATTAATAACGCCATCAATTCAAAAGTGGCATCGTGATGCTGTAGCGGTTTTGTCCAAGCATGTAGAAGAAGCGTTAAGTTACTTTATAACGAGTTGATTATTAATATGAAAACTAGCCACCCATTATTAATCAATAACATCGATAACTTTTGGTATATCGCAAGTTAGTTCACCAGACTAAATAGTCGTTAACTTTGGGAGTCTACTAAATTGGAAAGATTGGATGCTATTTCGGCACATTTAGCTGATATTGGCCGAGTTTAAACCAGTACAAGGCTGTCCATGCTTAAATACGGGAAGGTTAATGAGATTATGTGCCTTACTGAGTTGGTATAGGTTTGCAAAAGCCTGTTTATTGAAAATACTGACAACTTGAAGCGAAGTACTGTCGTCGCTTTTGTAAATACTGACAGTATTTGGTCTGCTCTTACAGTGCCGCTACTGGACCATGAAAAAGCAGCCCGAATTCGGTCGTGGGATTTAGCCAGTTGGCTTGATTGATATTTAATCGAGAGAGTTTTATAAGCTTCCAGCTCTGATAACAACGTGTTTATCAGCACGAATTATCCGCCATGTAACATCATTTAATTCTAGGCAACTCTTTAATGAAGACGCTATTTTGATTTGATTAGCGCATTCATCACCAATAAATGGCAATCTAAGCATCTCCCCCCCTCTCAGCTATGCTCGCTTTGTACAAAAATAGCTCAATGCACTATTGCGAATCCATACATCATATGTTTTCATTGATTATATCAATTCGCTAGTATATCTGTTTGTAAACATAGGTCGCCATTTCGATGACCCATTTATTTGCACTGTTGTCAGTTAGCCCTGCCTCAATTGATACAAAGGAGAAAGCAGCCTGAAGTTGACGGTTTCCCCTTGTAAAAAATAAGCCCTTAGAAGCCAAAAAGTAAGGGCTGACATTATTTTTCACTAGTAAATAAATGGACTATTTATGAACAAACTTAGAAAGTTAACGGTATTCACATGCAGTATCGCCAGCCTTTTCTCTCTACACAGCTTTGCCGCAGCGCCTAGCGCACCACCTATTGCTAAACCAGGTGAAACTTGGGTATTACAAGCCAAACGATCTGATGAGTTTAATAATAAAGACTCTGCAAAATGGAACTTTCAACCTGAAAACTTTGGCGTTTGGTCTTGGCGTGACAGTAATGCTATTGTTTCTGGGGGCAAGCTGATTCTAACGACTCGACGTGAAAATCACACCCGTACTTTCTGGGATGGTTGTAATAAAAAACAAGTACCTAACTACCCTTTGTACTACACCTCAGGCATAGCTAAATCACGTGCAACGGGTAATTACGGTTATTACGAAGCAAGAATTAAAGGCGCAAGTACTTACCCTGGTGTATCGCCTGCATTTTGGATGTATAGCACGATTGATCGCACTCTGACTGAAGACGGCGATGTGCAATACAGCGAAATTGATGTGGTTGAATTAACCCAAAAAAATGAAGTTAGAAAATCAGATCATGACCTACACAACATTGTAGTCATTAATGGTGAGCCAACTTGGCAACGCCCGTTAAAAGTGCCATTTAATCACAATCAAATAATTCTGCCTTATGATCCTCGCAACGACTTTCATACTTATGGTGTAAACGTCACTAAAGACAGTATAACTTGGTATGTCGATGGTAAAGAAATCGCCACTAAAGAAAATAAATATTGGCATCGTCAGATGAACTTAACGCTGTCACAGGGATTACGTGCTCCATTAACTGAATTTAGATGTAACCAGTTCTATCCATCAGATCAACGACCATCTGCCGGTTACCCAACCTCAATGGAAGTTGACTACGTTAGAACATGGTTTAAAACCAACGGTGGTACTGGGCCAACCGAACCGACCGTTCCTGGTAATGGTAATGACTGCCCTACTACTTGGGTTCCGGTAACAGGGGTGACAGTCACACCAGCTTCTAAGGTGCTTGCTAAAAACCAAACTGTTAGCCTGAATACTACGGTATTGCCGCAATGCGCCACCAATAAAATAGTCACATATTCATCAAGTAATTCCACTGTTGCCGTGGTTAACTCAAATGGCATTGTTACCGCGCGTAAACGGGGTAATGCTGTCATTACAGTAAAAACCAAAAATAAAGGTAAGGTAGATACGGTCAATATTACGGTTAATTAACCGACTTAATATTGCACTAAACACACCTATCCAAACCGTTACAAGCTTATTGTTACATAAACTCGATCAGTCTATGTATGCAGTCAATAAGCTTGTTTACTAACCCCGTTCAATGACGATGAGGATATTATGGTGATAACTAGAAAAGGTGAAAAAGTGACGATAAACATAACCACTCACAACATCATCATTTTGGCTCTAATGACAACTGCACTGAGCTTGTTCGGTCGCCTTTTACTACAACAGCAACCGCCAAAAGGCTTCCATGAATTGCGACTAGATGAGCCAAAGGCAGGCGTATTACAATCTTATAAACCTGTAGCAAATACAAATAATCGCTTGCTGGCACAAGCTGAACAAACAAGTGAACAAGCCAGCAAAAACCAACAAACAAGCAATTTTATTACCAGGCTTGAGCAAGCAAACCAGATTGCCTCATTTGAGCAACGTGCACCGATTATCAAAAATCTACTACAACAGTGGAGTAATCACGATATTCACGCAGTTTTACAATGGCTACAACAACAACCAATAACTAACGAACTCGGTGAATACTACTCTCCGGTTTTGCAGCGTTATATGCAAGAGGATGAACTAGGCGCAGGCGAAATGATCCTCACCTTGCCCGCATTTGATGTAATGCCAAGTATTATTGCTCATTATATTAACCACCTTACCCATAAAGATGTTGAAGCAGCACTGCTTTGGGTTGATAACATCCATGACGACTTATCAAAACAACAGGCAACTCAGTCATTACTCAATGCTTGGTCACAACTGGCTCCCCTTGAGGTAATGCAATACCTCTCTGACAACGACCATATAAATGAAGCCATTAGCCAAAATGCCATGATCTCGATTGCCAATCAGCTGAGCAAACAGCAGCACCAAGCGAGCATAGACGCCATTCATCAATATCCAGAAGTGCTGCAAACCAAGTTGGTTTATAGCTTACTGACACATTGGCCCATTTCTGATGCAGCCAATGCTGTTGAGTGGATTAATACCTTGGACGGTGGATTAAAAAATGAGGCTATACGCAGTTATATTGATTACTTTGGTGTGAGCCAACAGCCTGAAGTCAGTTTTGAACTTGCCACAAATATGGTCAATCACCCATTAAAGTCAGCTTTACTGCTTAGGGTATTAACACACTGGTATCGAATCGATCCGAATTATGCAAGCCAACGTGTGCGAACGACAATGAAGCTAATTGAACCTGAAAAACAGCAACTGATTTCACAGGTTAATCAGGCTATTGAACGCTCAAATCATCAACCAACTCGCTGACGAGGACTTAGCGACTAACAAAGCACATTAGCAATTGTATTTAGGTGATGACGTGCGATATTAAGCATAACTGCTGTAGTTAAACGACAAATAAACACTACACTATGTAAACTTATAGTTCGAAGTCTGCATACTTATTTATCATTATGCAGACTTATGCTTAAAACAACATAAGTGTCGCTGGATGCAAAGTCTGACATAGGCAGCTTATAGCTTTCAATAACTTACCGAAAAGATATAACCATACTCTGACATAAAATGTACCCATAGTCTGACAAATCGGAACAGCACTTAGATACTATAATTATGAATTGTCATTTTATTACAACTAAAAGCGTATCTCTTGCAAACTCATATCTGGACATTTTCGTGTTAGGACTTTGGGTAATCATGGCATTTCAGATTACCCAAAGTATGGATAAGCTCTAAACCTGT